>CBCSOI010000239.1:0-3169 GCA_965141595.1 uncultured Atopobiaceae bacterium
GCCTTCGGCGACGCGGACAACGACGTCTCCATGCTCTCCTCCGTGGGATGGGGCGTGGCCATGGGCGGTGCGGCTCCCGAGGCCGCGGCGGCGGCCCGCTTCGTCACCGACGCCGTGGAGGACGACGGCGTCCTCCACGGGCTCGAGCGCCTCGGCCTCCTGTAGCCCCGGGACTCACCAGCGCCTCCGTGGGGCATGAACCCGCTGGCCGGCCCTGCGGACGGGGCCGGGGGCGCCGCCGGTGCGGCCGGCACGAGGGGAGGAGCCGTGGACGTGACGTTCGAGAAGCGGGGCTGCGAGCGGGCCCTCCGCCGCTGGCCCGACCTCCGGGACCGCGTGGCCGAGGTCGTGGGGGCGCAGGCCGAGGCCGGGTTCTCCCACTGCAAGGGCGCCGGCCGCTGGCGGGGGCGCCCCCTCAGGGAGTGCCGGGTGAACTCCCGCGACGCCGGCAGCGTGCGCGTGGCGTTCTGGGCCGATGGCGAGGCGGCCGGCGTGGTCTACATGACCCAGACGCTCGTGCGCCGCGACTTCCTCCGTGAGCTCGGGCGCTTCCTCGGAAGGGAGGGGCGCCCATGAGGCTCGTGCCCGTGAAGCAGGCGCTCAGCACGGCCCAGGGCCTCTGCGGCCGCGGGGCCGAGGGGTCGGTGGAGCTGCTCACCTTCAAGAAGGACCGCTCCGTCACCGTGACCGCCGCCGACGGGCGGGTGACCGTGGCCGAGCGGGGCTTCTCCTCGCAGGCCCTCGACGCCTCGGCCGGCGCCGAGGCCCGCCGTGCCCTCCGCGACGCCTGCAGGCGGGAGTTCCCGAGGAGCAACAGGCTCTACGTGCGTTCGTGAGCCCCGTGCGGCCGCGGCCGTGGTCGGAACTCATCAACACCTGAATCGCCGTCCCATCGGTCGGACACTTTTGTCCCATTCTGCGCACTCGCCCCGTCGGCCGGGCGCCGGTGCCCGCGGACCGTCGACTAGGAGACAGGCGGAGTCACAGATGGGCCGGGGAGGTGCGGCCGAGCATAGGGGGCCTGGGCACCATCGTCTAGGGCCGCAGGAGAAGTCAGCGTCTCCCGGGCACCTCCGTCCCGTCGGCTGCGGCCGGGCTCCCTCGGGATTTCTTGGGAAGGCGCCCGTCCTGATGCATGATGGAAGGCTGACAACCAAGCCCCTCCGAGCCACGAAAGCAGGGACACCCATGGCAGAGTTCGTCTACCAGATGTACGAGGCCCGCAAGACCGCCGGCGACAAGGTCATCCTCGACGACGTGTCGCTCTCGTTCTTCCCCGGCGCGAAGATCGGCGTCGTGGGCCCCAACGGCATGGGCAAGTCCACGCTCCTCAAGGTCATGGCCGGCATCGAGGACGTCTCCAACGGCGAGGCCCGCCTCACCCCCGGCTACACCGTGGGCATCCTCGAGCAGGAGCCCAAGCTCGACGAGGAGGCCACCGTCATCGAGAACATCCGCCAGGCCTTCGGCGACCTGTTGGCCAAGATCGACCGCTTCAACGAGATCGGCAACGAGATGGCCGAGCCCGACGCGGACTTCGACGCCCTCATGGCCGAGATGGGCACCCTGCAGGACCAGATTGACGCGGCCAACGGCTGGGACCTCGACTCCCAGCTCTCCCAGGCCATGGACGCCCTGCAGTGCCCCGACCCCGACACGCCCGTCTCCGTGCTCTCCGGCGGCGAGCGCCGCCGCGTGGCCCTCTGCCGCCTGCTGCTGGAGGCCCCCGACCTGCTGCTCCTCGACGAGCCCACCAACCACCTCGACGCCGAGAGCGTCCTCTGGCTCGAGCACTTCCTCCAGAACTACGAGGGCGCCGTGCTCGCCGTCACCCACGACCGCTACTTCCTGGACCACGTGGCCGAGTGGATCTGCGAGGTGGACCGCGGCCAGCTGTTCCCCTACAAGGGCAACTACTCCACCTACCTCGACACCAAGGCCGCCCGCATCGCCGCCCAGGGCCAGCAACAGGCGCGCCTGGCCAAGCGCATGAAGGCCGAGCTCGAATGGGTGCGCTCCAGCCCGAGCGCCCGCCTCACCAAGAACAAGGCCCGCCTCGAGCGCTACGAGCAGATGGAGGCCGAGGCCAGGAGCGCCAAGAAGCTGGACTTCGCCGAGATACAGATCCCCGTGGGCCCGCGCCTTGGCGCCAAGGTCCTCGAGGTGGAGCACCTGGAGAAGGGCTTCGACGACGCCTCCGGCGAGCGCCGCGTCCTCATCGACGACCTCTCGTTCACCCTGCCGCGCAACGGCATCGTAGGCGTCATCGGCCCCAACGGCGTGGGCAAGACCACGCTGTTCAAGACCATCGTGGGACTCGAGGAGCCCGACGGCGGCACCGTGGAGCTGGGCGAGAGCGTGAAGCTGTCCTACGTGGACCAGAACCGCGCCGGCATCGACCCGGACAAGACCGTGTGGGAGGTCGCCTCCGACGGCAACGACTTCATGACGGTGGGCGAGACCGAGGTGCCGAGCCGCGCCTACGTGGCCGCTTTCGGCTTCAAGGGCGCCGACCAGCAGAAGAAGGCCGGTGTGCTCTCCGGCGGCGAACGCAACCGCCTGAACCTCGCCCTCACCCTCAAGCAGGGCGGCAACCTGCTGCTCCTCGACGAGCCCACGAACGACCTCGACGTCGAGACGCTCTCCAGCCTCGAGGCCGCGCTCCTCGAATTCCCCGGCTGCTCCGTGGTGATCAGCCACGACCGCATGTTCCTGGACCGCATCGCCACCCATATCCTGGCCTGGGAGGGCACCGACGAGGAGCCCGGCCACTGGCACTGGTTCGAGGGCAACTTCGAGAGCTACCAGAAGGACCGCGAGAAGCGCCTTGGCCCGGAGGCCAGCCGCCCGCACCGGATCCACCGGAAGCTCACCCGCGACTAGGTCCTCCCTCCTCATCCCTCCCTCCCTCCCTCCCCACCTGAACGCGATTGAGGGCGACTCCCGACGCGCTTCTGCGCCGGGAGTCGCCCTCGTCCGTGTTCAGGCGCCCCGAATCCGCCCCCAGCCGCGTTCAGGTGCCGAGGGGGCCGCCCCCAGACGCGTTCAGGTGGGGGAGGGGGGTGCGACGGCAAACGGGCGGCAGCAACGTGCCCGACCGAGGTGACGGCGAGAGTGCCCGGCCGTTGGGACAGAAGTGCCCGGCCGTTGGGACAGAAGTGCCCGGCCG
>CBCSOI010000240.1:0-3163 GCA_965141595.1 uncultured Atopobiaceae bacterium
CCTCCCAGCGCCAGGTGATGATGTCGTCCAGGGGCACGCCGTTCACGGCGTCCACGCGCATGCCCGGCTCGAGGCCGGCCTCCCACGCGGGGCTCCCCTCCTCCACGGATGCCACCCAGGCGCCGAGCTGCGGGAGCTCCTGGCGCCCGTAGTCGGCCCGCTGCCGCCGCCCGCTCACCGGCCCTCGCCCGCCATGGACTCGAGGGCCTCCACGACCTCACGGATCTGCGTCGCCGGCGTAGAGGCGCCGGCGGTCACGCCCACGGTCCCCGCGCCGGCGAAGAGCGCGGGGTCCAGCTCGGAGGCGGACTCCACGTGGCACGTGGGCACGCGCCCTGCGCAGATCTCGGCCAGGCGCGTGGTGTTGGCGGAGTTCTTGCCGCCGATGACCACCATGGCGTCCACGGAGTCGGCCAGGCGCGCGGCCGCCTCCTGGCGCTCGCGGGTGGCCTCGCAGATGGTGTTGTGCACGCGCACCTCACCGAACCTCGCGAGGAGCCCGGAGACCACCTCGTCGAGCAGTCGCTTCTCCGTGGTGGTCTGAACCACCACGCCCACCCGCCTGGCCTCCGGGAGGGCCCGCACGTCGGCCGCGGACCCCACCACGTGGGCGCCGGGGGCGTGGCCGAGGATGCCCTCGACCTCCGGGTGGCCGGCCTGGCCCACCACGACCACCTCGTAGCCCTCGGCGGCCAGGCGCTGCGCCGCACGGTGTACCTTCTTGACGTAGGGGCAGGTGGCGTCCACGACCTCGAGCCCGGCCGCCGCGGCCTCGTCGGCCACCTCTGGCACGACGCCGTGACTGCGGAGCACGAGGCGGTCGCCCGCCGGGAGCCCCCGGATGGCGGCGTCGTCCACGGCGTCGGCGCCGCGCTCCTCGAGGGAGGCCACGACCTGCGGGTTGTGGATGAGCGGCCCCATGGTGTGCACGGGGGTGCCCCCGGCCGAGAGGACGCCGTCCACGAGGGAGAGTGCGCGCTCCACGCCGAAGCAGGCCCCGGCGTGGTCCGCCACGACGATGGTCGCCACGGCTACCACTCCCCCGGGTGCTCGCGGCGGAGCTCGGCGCGGAGATCCCAGACGCGATCCATGGCGCGCCGCTCCATGGCGTCGAGCTGCTCACGGCGGCCCTTGACGCCGAGGGCGCCGAACTTGAGGGGGCGGCCCACCTTGAAGAACACGCGGGCCGGGCGCGGGATGTGTCTGCCCTCTGGCGTGACGTCGCGGGCGCCCACCACGGCCATGGGCGTGACGTCGGTCTTGGCCATGCGGGCGACGAGGGCGAAGCCGCCGTGGATCTCGGCCGTGGCGTCGTCGTCGCGGATGCGGGTCCCCTCGGGGTAGATGAGCACGGACTCGCCGCGCTGGATGGCGCGCTTGGCGCGGCGCACGGCCTTGAGGTCGGCGGTGCCGCGGTCCACGGGGATGCCGCCGACGCGGGTGAAGACCCAGCGCGCGACGTCGTTGAAGTTGAACTCCTTCTTGAACATGGGACGGATGCGCAGGCCGTGGCGCCAGAACATGACCACGCAGATCACGGGCTCCACCATGGAGACGTGGTTCATGACCACGACCGTGCCCTTGTCGCGCTGCCCCAGCTCCTCCATGAGGGGCTCGGCGTCCTCGAAGCGCCAGGGCCAGTACAGGCGCGTGAAGCCGTACACGAGGGCGCACGCCGCCGAGTAGACCATGCGGCTGGGCAGCGGGTACTCCGCCATGCCGTGGTCGTAGTAGTCGTCCCACGTGTTGTGGAAGGGCCGCATGGGGGCGTCCTTGGACTTGGCGTCTCTCTTCTTGGGCGCGGGCGCGTCCTTCCCGTCCCCCGCGTTCGGCTTGGGCCCGTCGGCCCCGGCCGCCTTCGCCCGGGCGCCGTCCACGAGGGAGGCCACGGCGTCCACGACCTCGTCGGCCGTCATGGAGGTGGAGTCGAGCCGCACGGCGTCGTCGGCGCAGCGGAGCGCGCCGACGGCATGGGCCTCGTCGCCGGCGTCCCGGGCCAGGATGTCGCGGTAGATGCGCTCGTAGAGCGCCCGGTCGCGGACCTCGGCGCCGGGCGTGCGCGGGTCGGTGCCCTCGCGCTCCATGGTACGGCGGCGGGCGCGGGCCGCGGCGTCGGCGGAGAGGAACACCTTCACGTCGGCGTCGGGGAACACCACGGTGCCCATGTCCCTGCCCTCGGCCACGACGTCTCCGGAGGCCCCCACGGCACGCTGCTGGGCCACCATGGCCTCGCGCACGGCGGGGACGCCGGAGACGGCGCTCACGTTGGAGTCGACCTCGGCCGTGCGGATGTCGGCCGTGACGTCGCGTCCGTCGAGGAGCACCGTGGGCGCGCCGCCGGGCTCGGCGGCCGGGCCGAAGGCGATGGTGACCGAGCGGGCCAGCTCGCCCAGGGCGTCGGCGTCGGAGGGGTCCACGCCCCGCTCCAGGGCGGCCAGGGTCACGCAGCGGTACATGGCGCCGGTATCTAGGTAGGTGAGCCCCTCGCGGCGCCCCAGGGCCCGCGCCACGGTGGACTTGCCGGACCCCGCGGGGCCGTCGATGACCACGATCATTGATTCTCCTCCTTCTCCAGGGCGGTGCGCGCCCTGCCGCGGGCCGCGACCTCCTCGGGCGTGAGCCCCATGGCACTGACCATAAGCCGGGAAGAGCCGTCGCCGACGAAGATCTGCGACGAGACGTTTCCTATGGCCATATCCCAGAATCTGTCCACTTCCATACCGTAGGTGGCGCCGAGGAGCGCCCTCGTCATGCCGCCGTGGGTGACGCAGGCCACGCGCCCCTCGAAGCCGCGGGCGTCCTCGAGGAAGTCCGCGGCCCGTCCCATGAGGTGCTCGAACGACTCGGCGCCCGCGGCGGGGCGCGAGCGGCCGTCGGGGCCCACGGGCCAGGGGAACTCGAGGCCGCGCTCCCGGCCCTCGGCCGCCGTGAGTCCCTCGAGCGGGCCGAAGTCGATCTCCACGAGGCGCTCCTCCACCTCGGGCTCGATCCCGAGGCAGAGCGCCGCCCCGAAGGCGATGGAGCGGCAGCGCACGAGCGGCGACGTGAGGATGCGGTCGGGGCGCCAGTCCACGAGGGCCCGCACGGCCCGGGCGCACTGCAGGGCGCCGCGGTCGGACAGCTCGACGTTGCGCCGGCCCGAGAAGAGGTGGGCGGTGTTGCC
>CBCSOI010000241.1:0-3145 GCA_965141595.1 uncultured Atopobiaceae bacterium
TCCGAGTAGAGCTCGTCCACGGGCTTGCGGCGCCCGTGCTGCTCGGCCGGGGCCGCGTCGGCCGCGGGGTAGCCGACGGGGAACAGCGCCACGAGGTCGTAGCCGGCCGTCTCGGGCAGCGCCGCCTGGAGCGCCGGGGCGTCGAAGCAGGCCACCCACGTGCTGCCGAGGCCGAGATCGGCGGCGGCGAGCATCATCTGGGTGGCGGCGATGGAGGCGTCCACGCAGGCGAAGTTGGCGGAGTCGAACCTGCGGGTCCACGCCTCGTCGGCCTTGGCGCCCACGAGCAGGAACTCGGGCGCGCCGAAGGTGAACCGGCAGGTCCCGGCGACGGCGGCGCGGGCGTCGTCGGAGGCGAGGCGCCACACGTGGAACGGCTGGCGGTTCACGGCCGTGGGGGCCACGCGGGCGGCCTCCACGACGGCGGCGAGCTTCTCGGGCTCGACGGGCCGCGAGCCGTCGAAGGCGCGGCACGAGTAGCGGGCACGGACGAGGTCGGTGTACTCCATGGCGACGCCTTTCTCGCAGGACCCCGGCTGGGCGGCCGTCAGGCCTCGGGGATGTGGGGGCCGCCGGCCTCGGCGATGTCGGCCATGTCGGGGAACCGGCGGTCGAAGTTCTCCTTGAACATGATAGCCAGCTCGAGGGCGCATCGGTCGTAGGCACAGCCGTCGACCCAGGTGCTGCGGGGGTCCAGGATGCGCGGCTCGACGCCGGGGCACGACCGGGGGACGTCGAGGTTGAAGAGGTCGTTGTGCACGAAGGTGGCGTCCTCGATGGAGCCGTCGAGCACGGCGTCGACGATGGCGCGGGTGGCGCCGAGGTCGATGCGGTGACCCGTGCCGTAGGGACCGCCGGTCCACCCGGTGTTCACGAGGTAGCAGCGCACCTGGTGGCGTCCGATCTTCTCGCCGAGCTTGCGGGCGTAGACCTCGGGGGCCAGCGGCATGAACGGCTCGCCGAACATGGAGGAGAACGTGGGCTGAGGCTCCTCGATGCCCTCCTCGGTACCGGCCACCTTGGAGGTGAAGCCGGTGAGGAAGTGGTACTTGGCCCCCTCGGGGGTGAGGCGCGAGACCGGCGGCAGCACGCCGAAGGCGTCGGCCGTGAGGAAGATGACGACGTCGGGGATGCCGTCGACGCCCGTGAGCAGGGCGTTCTTCACGTACTCCACGGGATAGGACACGCGGGTGTTCTCGGTGACGGAGTCGTCCATGTAGTCGGGCTTGCGGGTGAGCGGGTTCAGCACGACGTTCTCGCAGAGGGTGCCGAAGCGGATGGCGTCCCAGATCTCGGGCTCTCGGTTGCGGGTGAGCCCGATGGTCTTGGCGTAGCAGCCGCCCTCGATGTTGAAGACGCCCTCGCGGCACCACGCGTGCTCGTCGTCGCCGATGAGCTGGCGGCGCGGGTCGGCCGAGAGGGTCGTCTTGCCGGTGCCCGAGAGGCCGAAAAAGACAGCGCTGGAGTTGGTGGCGGGGTCGACGTTGGCCGAGCAGTGCATGGTGAGGACGTCGTCCTCGACGGGGAGCAGGTAGTTCATGACCGAGAAGACGGCCTTCTTGATCTCGCCCGAGTAGCCGGTGCCGGCCACGAGCACCACACGCTCCTCGAAGTTGATGACGACGGCCACCTCGGAGTTGGTGCCGTGGACCTTGGGGTCGCACTTGAAGCTGGGGCACGCCAGGACCACGAAGTCCGGGTCGCCGTAGCGCCATAGCTCGAACCGGTTGGGGCGCACGAGCATCTGCTTGACGAAGAGCGCCTGGTGGGCCTCCTCGGCCACCACCATGAACTTGCGGCTGTGGGGGCGCCGGGCGCCGGCGAGGCCGCGGATGACGAACGGGTCGCGCTCACTCAGGCGCTCGCAGATGCCGCGCTTGATGCGGCGGTAGTGCTCCTCGGAGATGGGGCGGTTGACGTCGCCCCAGCAGATGACTGAGCGCTGGGCCTCGGTGTCCACGATGAAGCGGTCCTTGGGCGAGCGGCCGCAGCGGTCGCCCGTGCGCACGACGAGGGAGCCGGTGGAGGCGAGCTCGCCCTCCTTGCGGACGAGCGCCTCCTCCACCAGCTGGGTCACGGAGAGGTCCCAGTGGACGTCCTCCTCCTGGACGCGGATGCCGTAGGCGGAAAGTCGCTCGTCGAACATGGGGACCTCCTTGGGTGTGCGGCGGCCCGGCCGCGGCGGCACGGGGCCGGGACCGGGTCTCGACAACGGGGAGCGGGAAAACATCGCAAACGAAACAACGCGCTGTCGGCGGGTTTCACAGAGTATCGAGCCACCGCAACGCAGCCTGAACGAATCTATCTTGCCCCATGGGACCAAGGGGCGCCATAGTTGGGATGTTAAATCTTGGGACGGGGCCGTGCCCCGGGAGGGAGGCACCGTGGAACCGTCGTCCGCGACCGTCGCGGCCTACAGCCCGTGTGGGTCCACCGCGGCGGTGTGCCGCGCCGTGGCCGAGGGCACGGGGCTCCCCTGGGACGAGCGGGACCTCGCGCGGGGCACGCGCGCGGAGCCCGTGGACCCGGGAACCCTCGTGGTGTTGGGGGCGCCGGTGGCCGGCGGAGCCGTGCCGGCCCTGGGGCGGGAGCGCCTCGGGCGCGTGCACACGGCGTTCTCCCCCTGCATCCTCGTGATCGCCTACGGCGACCGCGACCCGGGTCACGGGCTCCACGACCTCGCGGACCTCGCACCCGGCCTCGGGCTCGTCCCCGTGGCGGCCGTCCTCGCGCCGGTGCGCCACGTCATGGTCCCGGCCCTGGGCGCCGGCCGGCCCGCGGAGGCGGACCTCGCCGCCTACCTCTCGTTCGGCGCCGCCGTCGTCTCCGGGCTCCGGGGCGCAGGTGGCCTCTTCGACGTCGCTCCCCCGCCGCTTCCGCCCGCCTCCTGCCCGCGCGAGCGTCTGGAGCTCGGCTTCACGGCCGGGTGCGACCCCGCCGCCTGCGTGGGGTGCGGCGCCTGCGCAGGCGCGTGCCCGGCAGGCTGCATCCCTGCCGACGAGCCCTATCTCACCGACACGGCCCGCTGCGACGGCTGCATGGCCTGCATCGGGGTGTGCCCCGTGCGGGCGCGGTCCCTCTCGGACCCGACGCGGCTCGAGAGCGTGCGGGAGCGCTGCACCGCGGGCTGGGAGGGGCCGCACCG
>CBCSOI010000242.1:0-3141 GCA_965141595.1 uncultured Atopobiaceae bacterium
ACCGGCGCGTCGGTGGCGGCCGTCGCGTCGCGGCCGGCGTCGAGGACCTCCTTGAGGCGGGAGAACGTCGAGGCTGCTATGGCCATGGGACCTCCTAACGGGGCGCGGGGACGCCCGGGGGACGGGGAAGATGCTAGCGCAGGCGCGGCTGCCAGGGCGCCCTAGGCGGACTTCACGCGGTGGCGCCACACCGATTGGACCATACCCACGGCGGTGAGCTGGACCACCATGGAGGACGCACCGTAGCTGATGAAGGGCAGCGTGATGGGCATGATGCCGAGACACATGCCCACGTTCTCGAGGAGCTGGAACGACCACATGGCCACCACGCCGACGAGGACGAGCTTGGCGAAGGGCGCCTCGATCTTGAGGGCGAGGCCCACCGTTGCGAAGCAGAGCCAGCCGAAGAGCAGGAGCAGGATGACGGACCCCACGAAGCCGAACTCCTCGGCGAGCAGGGCGAAGACGAAGTCCGTGTGGGCCTCGGGGAGGAACCCCTGACCAGCCTGGGAGGCGTGGCCGATCCCCTTGCCGAGGAACCCGCCGGAGCCCACGGCGATCTTGGCCTGTTGGAGGTTGTAGCCGTCGCCCGAGGGGTCCACCGACGGGTCAACGAACACGATGAGGCGCTTGAGCTGGTACTCCTTGAGGATGTCGGGCATCCCCGGCGTGAGCGACGAGAAGATGGCCAGGGCGCACACCACCACGATGAGCACGATGGTGGGGATGACCCACTCCTTCTTCGCGCCCGCGCAGATGATGATGGCGGCACCGGAGACCAGCACGATGAGCGACGACCCGAGGTCCTGGGTGAGGAGGAGCACGAACGGGACGAGCAGCATGCCGCAGAGGCGGCAGTACTCCGAGAACGACTTGATGCGCCCGTTGTACTGCGCCGCGAGCCCGGCCATGAGGTAGATGGTCACGAGCTTCATGACCTCGGACGGCTGCAGGCGCAGGCCGATGCCCGGCACCTGGATCCAGCCCGTCATGCCCTTGGCCTCGTAGCCGAGGCCGGGGACCATGGGCAGCGCGAAGAGCACGATGTCGGCCACCAGGAGCACCGTCGTGTAGTTGGCGAGGTCGCGGTAGTCGTAGTGCCAGATGAGTGCCGCCGCGACGAGGCCGATCGCCACGCCGAGGAGCTGGCGGGGCAGCGAGGCCTCGGCGATGGTGAGCGACGCCGACCAGACCACGAGCAGCCCGTAGGCAACGAGCAGCGCGGCGGGGACGAGCACCGGGAGGTAGAGCTCCGACAGCACGCCCTTGCCCCGCGGCATGCGGGCCATGGCCCCGCCCGGGCGCTTGCCCGCGTTGCCGCCGAACAGGGTGGAGACGACCTCGGAGAAGCCGGGGTCCCGGACGCCGGTGGAGCGGCGTGCAGCGTGATTCGCCATGGCCCCTCCCCTACCGCGCGCTGCTCGACGAGTCAGCCGTGGACTCGTCGGGCACACCGTAGATGCCGCCGAACGTGTCGCGGACGGCGTACATGGCGCTCGTGGCGCCGAAGCCGCCCTCCTCGAGCATGGCGCAGACCACGTACTTGGGGTCGTCTGCCGGCGCGTAGGCGCAGAACCACGCCGTGGGGTCCTTGCCAGCCTTCTCGCCCGTGCCGGTCTTGCCGGCGACCTTCACCGGGAGGCTCGTGAAGTGCGAGGTGACCGCCTCGTCCTCCTCGTAGATCACGCCCTGCAGGGCGTCGTGGATGAGCGCCATGTACTCGTCGTTCTCCTCCACCTCGTTGACCTTCTCGGCCTTGTAGTCGGCCACGGTGCCGGAACCCTCCTTGGAGGCCACCGACTTGAGCACGTGGGGGCGCCACATGACGCCGTCGTTGGCGATGGCCATGTAGATGCAGGCCATCTGGAGCGGGGTCACGAGGATGTCGCCCTGCCCGATGGCCAGGTTGGTGGTGTCGCCGCCCCTCCAGGTGCGGTCCTCCTCGGGATAGGAGGAGAAGTAGTTCCACTTCCAGTCGGCAGTGGGGACGCGCCCCTCGGCCTCGCCGGGGAGGTCGACGCCCGTCTTCTTCCCGAGGCCCCAGCGGCTGTAGGTGTCCTGGAGGCCCTCCTTGTTGTCGGACTCGAAGAACGCCTTGCCTATCTCGTAGAACACGGTGTCGCAGGAGTACACGATGCCGTTGCGCAGGTCGATGATGCCGTGGCCGTCGTGATCCCAGCAGTACTGGCCGTAGGCGCTGCCGAAACCCGTCCAGAAGCCCGTGCAGTCGTATGAGGTCGAGGCATCGGCGATGCCGTCGTTGAGCGCGGCGAGGGCCGAGAGCGGCTTGATGGTGGACGCCGAGGCGTAGGTGCCCGAGACGGCGCGGTCCATGAGGGGGTAGCCCGACGCCTCGGAGGAGAGGGCCTCCCAGTCGGCGTTGGAGATGCCGCCCACGAAGATGGACGGGTCGAACTCTGGGTAGCTGGCCATGGCCAGGATCTCGCCGTTGGTGCAGTCGAGCACCACCACACAGCCGGCCGTGGCCTTGTTGTTGAGGGCCTTGGCCTTGGAGATGGCGTGCTGCAGGCCGTCCTCGGCCGCCTTCTGGATCTTGGCGTCGATGGTGAGGACGACGTCGCTGCCCGGCTCGGCGGGCACCGATGTGGAGTAGCCCGTGACGTCGCCGTCCGCGTCCACGAACACCTGCTGCTCCCCGCGGACGCCTTGGAGCACGCTCTCGTACTGGTACTCCACGCCGGCCTGGCCCGTGATGTCTCCCGACTCGTAGACGATGCCGTCCTCGGAGTCCTTGGAGGCCTCGAGCTGGTCGGCCGTGACGGTGCCGGTGTAGCCGAGCACGTGGGCCGCGAGCTTGCCGTGGGGGTAGTGGCGCTGGGTGCGCTGCTCCACGGTGACGCCGGGGAAGAGGTCGGGATGCTCTTCGAGGTATGCCACGATGCGGCGGGAGACGTCCACGGCCACGGTACGGCTGCTCTGGGCGCCCTCGGTGGTGTCCTGTATGTTGCGCTTCACCGCCATGCGGGGCATGCCGAGGAGGTTGCCGAGCAGCTGGAGCTCGCGCTCGTCGTCGGCGACATCGGCCTGCGCCACAACCGTGAGCGACGGCCGGTTGGTGACGAGCTCCTCGCCGTTGCGGTCGAGGATGCGCCCGCGCGGGGCAGCCGTGGTGATGGTGCG
>CBCSOI010000243.1:0-3116 GCA_965141595.1 uncultured Atopobiaceae bacterium
CGAGGCCTTGGGCGCACCGGTTTCCACGAGCGAGGACTCCCAGCTCTGCGGTGCCCTGGGCGCGGCCCTGCTGGGCCTGGAGGCCCTGGACTGACCCGCCACCGGCACGGCGTGACAAGGGGGACGGCGACATGTGTCACTTCTCCTATTGAGCAGTTGATGAGAAGGGGTCGAGGGGCCGCACGCCTCCCGGCCCCTTTCCCTGTGGCGGCGCGGGCGCGGCACCGTCTCGCGAGCGACCCGCGCCGCCATCGCGCCACGGTGGCGCGGCTGTGCAGGGGATACGCCACCGTGGCGCACCGGTCGGCCCCGACGGCCCCTCGACCGCGCCGCGGTGGCGCGCCGGTGCGGAAAACGCGCCACGGTGGCGCGGGGGCCTGATCCATGGGCCCACGGGGCCGGCCGGGACGACTAGAGGGTGCGGAGATGGGTCGGCGGCAGGGCGCCTCGCTCGGATATGCCGCGCCATAAGGGACCATCACTGCATACCGAGGAATAGAGAGTATAAAAAGACCGCTCAACCCTAGAGGGGTGAACGGCCGAATTTCAGAGAGACGTGGGAGTAGCGGTTGCGGAGACCGCGGCGCCAGAGGCGGGCGATCACCTTCGCACGCAGGGATGTCAGGTGCGACAGGAAGGGATGGCGGCGTCGCGGCCCTCCCCACCCGGTGTCGTATCGTCCCATGGCACCTCCCGTTTAATTTCAGATTCCTTCTAAAGAACCATCCTAGGTTATACATCGACGATTGTCGAGGTCTTTATCGTGAGCGGGCCGTTCCCGCACGGGAGCGTCCCCGTGCCGACGCGTCGCGCACACAAAACGGCCCCGGGACGGAGGGTCCCGGGGCCACGGAGGCCGACGCAGGACGGGCGGCGGTCCACACCCGCACCGGACGTCAGGCGTCGGACGCCTGCCTCGGCACCGTCCTGTCGCACGAGACGCGGAAGAGCACGGTGCCCGCCACGGCCATAACGGCGGCGACGGCCAGGCTCGCGGCCGCCACGGCCGCGTCGGACCACCCCATGACGAGCGTCGCCGTCACGAGGAGGCCCACAGTCACGAGGCCCGACACCATGGCCACGATCACCGAGACCGTGATGGGCACGCCGCGCTTGGCGAGGGCTGCCGGGCTCGTCCAGGAGAAGTCCGGGCTCCGGGCGTCCAGGAAAAGGCCGAGGTTGGCCGTGAACCAGAAGTCGGCGCAGGGCACGGCCACGCAGAGGAGCGCCACGGGCACGGGGGCGCCGCCCACGGCCACGAGGACGGCCGACACCGCCGAGGCGGCCGCACAGGCCACGAGCCACGGCAGCACCTTGGAGGCCATGAGGGTGCGCACGGGCACCGGCGCCGTCTGCATGAGCCACGCGCACCTCCCCTCCAGCGACACCGATACCGCAGGCACGGGCGCCATGGCCCCGCAGAACGCGAGGACCCACGGGAGCGCCGCGTAGAGGGCTGGCAGCATCCGGGCTCGGATACCTGCCGGCACGTCCATGGCGGCGAGGGCGCCGTCGACGCCCATGTACGCCACGGCGCCGGCGAGCACCACCATGAGGAGCAGGCCGAGGAGGTCGTTCACCACGACGGACGTGGTGTCGAGCACCTGGGCGACCTCCTTGCGGCAGAGGGCGCCCAGGCCGCTGCGGGCCCGGCCCACACCAGCGGCACGGCGGGGACCCGCCGATGTCTGGAGGACACCCATGACGGGCCGGTAGGTACGCGCCACGAGCCAGAGGCAGAGCGCCCCTACGGCGATAGACGCCAGGCAAAACAGGGCCACATCGCCCGCAGCCGCGACACCCTGCGCCACCCAAGCCCCGCGCAGCCACCCGGCCGGCGGCCAGAACGTGCAGAGGGTCCCGACGCTGGCGGCGAGGGCCTGGGAGAGCGCCTCCACGTCCACCTCGTCCCCGCCCATCGAGTAACCGCGACCCACGAGCGCGAAGTCCCCCACGAGCAGCAGGAGGGCGAACAGCACCACGACGACCGTGTAGGCGGCCTTGGCGTGCGGCAGCCGCGCCGTGACCAGGGTGACCCCGGCGGCCAGCAGCACCGCGGCCGCTGTGGTGGGCAGCGGGCCCAGGACCACACAGGCGACGAGGGCCGCCACCCGGGCGGCGTCGGCGCCTGTCACCGCCATGGCGCCCACGGCCATGGGCACGCACACCGCGGCGGCCATGGCCACGTTGACGGCGGCAAAGGGCGCGATCCGCGCCGCCACCTGCACGGGTGCCGGGATGGGCCAGCTCATCATGGTCCCGTAGTCCGAGGCCTCGTAGAGCACGCTCGACGCCTTGCAGACCGTGAACACCAGGCCGATGAGGGCGGCCACCGCGGCCCCGACGGCCGGGACGGCTTCGGCCGCGCCGAGCAGTGCGAGACCCACACCCAGGAGGCCCGAGTAGGCCACGACGATGACGGCCAGCACCGCGTAGGCGAGCATCAGGCCCGCACGGGCAATGCAGCCGCGGTCCTGCCGGGCCATGGAGGAGAACAGGCAGCGCGTCTGGACCGCCGCCACACGGAGGAAGAGCCTCATCGCCTGTCCCCCTCGGCCTCGGACAGGGTGTCCATGAAGACGTCCTCGAGGCTCTCGTCGCCCATGACGTCGGCGATGGGACCCTGGGCCCGGATGGAGCCGTCGGCCACGATGGCCACGGTGTCGCAGAGCCGCTCCACCACCTCGAGCACATGGGACGAGAACAGCACGGCGCCGCCGCGGTCGGCATGCTCGCGGAGCATGGCGCGCAGGGTGCGCGTGGCCACGGGGTCGAGGCCCACGAAGGGCTCGTCGAGCACGAGCAGCGCCGGGTCGTGGACGAAGGCGCCCATGAGCACGAGCTTCTGCTGCATGCCGTGACTGTAGGAGGACGCCTTGGAGCCCAGGGCGTCGGCCATGGCCAGGCGGTCGGCCAGCGCGGAGATGCGGGCCGCGCGCTCGGCCTCGGGCACGGAGAAGACATCGCACACGTAGTCGAGGTAGGCCATGCCGGTCATGAAGCCGTAGACCGACGGCGTGTCGGGCACGTAGGCGAGCGCGGCCTTCGCGGCCACGGGCTCGGCCACCACGTCGTGGCCGCAGACGGAGATGGACCCGCCGTCGAAGCCCTGGATG
>CBCSOI010000244.1:0-3063 GCA_965141595.1 uncultured Atopobiaceae bacterium
CGTGGACATCGCCCTGCCCTGCGCCACGCAGAACGAGCTCCTCATCGACGACGCCAAGGCCCTTGTGGCCAATGGCTGCAAGGTCGTGGGCGAGGGCGCCAACATGCCCACCACGCTCGACGCCACCCAGTACCTCATCGAGAACGGCGTGGCCTTCTGTCCCGGAAAGGCAGCCAACGCCGGCGGCGTGGCAGTCTCGGGCCTCGAGATGAGCCCGAACTCCGAGCTCCTGTCCTGGACCTTCGAGGAGGTCGACGACCGCCTAAAGGGCATCATGGCCGACATCTACAAGGCGGCCTCCGCGGCTGCCGAGGAGTGCGGCGCCCCGGGCAACCTCGTGGTGGGCGCCAACGTGGCCGGCTTCCTCAAGGTGGCCGACGCCATGTATGCCCAGGGCATCGTGTAAGCGCCCCAGCCACGGACGTCCCCCTTGCGCCCCGGTCCCCGGACCGGGGCTTTTTTTGGTGCCTCTCGTCAGAATGGGTCCATTGAATTCAATTTGAATTCAGAGTACGGTTACGCATGTCCCTTAACGGGACCCCTGCCCATCGGACTCGGGAGGCACAGGCCATGAAAGGACTCGCACGCTCGGTCGTCAGGCTCGTGGTGACGGCCGTGGCAACCCTTTCCCTCACACTGCAGCCGGCGACCGCGGCCCTTGCCGCAGGGGCCTCTGCGAGGGCCGCGGCCACGGAGCCGCCCACCCTCACCATCGTGGCAGGGGCCGCCACCCCGGTGTCGCCCGGCTCCACCACCTACACCTTCCCACACCTCACGGTGACCAACAGCGACCCGACGCGGCCCATCAGGTCCATCACGGTGCAGTTCACCTCGGCCATCACCACGGGCGACGCCATCTCCCTCACGGCCGACGCCGCCAACGGCTTCGAGACGCTCTCCACCAACAAGCGCGGCAACCAGTCGGCCAACAACGGGGCCGGCGCCACCGCCGAGCAGTGGAGCACCTACCTGAGGGAGCACCTCTCCATCACCCTCTCAGACACCGTCACCACCAAGAGCCTGCGCATGATCGCGAACTTCGACCCGGTGACGTCCCTCTACGACTACAACGCCACTAACGGCCACTACTACGAGACCGTGGATGCGACGGGTGCCTCGTGGGAGACGGCCTTCAAGGCCGCCGCGGCGAAGAAGTACATGGGCATGCAAGGCTACCTGGTCACCATCACGAGCCAGCAGGAGCACGACTACGTCTACACCATGATCGGCAAGAACTGCTGGATGGGCTCAACGTGCCTGAACGCCTACACCGCCCCGGTCAAGGACACCTACAAGGACTTCTACGCCGAGCACGGCATCACCATCCCGGCGAGCACCGAGCCCTCGGCCGCCTACTACTTCTGGGTCTGCGGCCCCGAGGCCGGCAAGCTCGTCTCCTACGGCCTCGGCACGCCCCATGCAGCCCCCGACCCGTCTCCGGACCCCGCCAACGGCAACAGCGCCACCATCTACAACAACTGGTCCGCCGGCGAGCCCAACAACTCCAGCGGCGAGCACTGCATGCACTTCTATACGTCCCAGTCGGGCCGCTGGAATGACTTCGCCAACGGCAACACCTCCTGCACCGCCTACGTCATCGAGTACGGCGGCATGGAGGGCGACGACGACTCGGGCGTCGGCGAGGGTGAGGGCGACGGCAACGTGGACGTGGACGTCTACGTGAAGGTGGACATCGACGTCGACCCCTCGGGCAAGACCATCACCACCGAGGCCTACGACACCTTTTACGGCAGCCCCATCGACGTCCGCGACAACGTCAACGGCGACACCCAGATCAAGACCGCCTACGAGACGACCGGAACCACCGAGCCGGCCAAGGTCACCCACACGTTCGAGGTCTTCGACGAGAAGCTCAACGACTACCGTCCCGTCGTCAAGTCCGAGCTCGACTGCAACGGCAACGTCTACAAGGTGGGGCAGTACCGTGTGACCTCGCACGCCACCTACGCCGTCCAGCCCGACGGCACCACGACCCCCTACGTGACCAAGCCCGCCACCTTCAAGATCAAGCCCCAGACCGTGACGGTCACGCCCGGCGAGCCCTCCGTGGGCGACCCCATCGACTACGAGGAGGAGGACACTTTCCCGGTCTACAACCCCGAGACCGGCGAGACCGAGCCCAAGCCCGTCGTCCGCACCTACGAGAAGGAGGACCCCGAGCACCCCGGCACCTGGATCCCCGTTCCCGAGAACGAGCTCGACCCCGAGACCAAGGAGCCCGTCCACGCCGGTGAGTACAAGGTGACCGTGACGCCGCCCACGGGCGCCGAGGACGCCTTCCCGCCTGCGGATAAGGTGTTCACGATCGAGCCCAAGGAGATCGACCTGGCCGACCGCGTCGTGGACGAGCCCTTCAGCCCCGACCCCTCGGTCTCCGACACGAGCGATGCCGCCACCAACCCCGCAGACGTTCCCTTCATCTACAAGAAGGTCTACGACGGCACCACCGACTACGACGCCTCCAAGGTCAACGTGCAGGGCTTCGTGCTGCCGGGCTCCGGCGTCACCGTGAGCTGCGACGGCGGCGAGTTCGACTCCGCGGCCGTGGGCGCCACGCGCAAGATCGAGCTCACCGGCGTGGAACTCGAGGGCGCCTGGGCCGGCGACTACACCATCAAGGACCTGGCGGACGGCAAGGTCACGGTGCCCGCCGTCATCGTGCCCCGCGAGCTCGTGGTCACGCCGCGCTCCACCGTGCTGGTGGGCACCACCGGCCAGCCCATGGTCGACGGCTTGAAGAACCCCGTGGCGTTCATGAGCAACGAGGACGTCCACGACGACCCCTCGCTCCCGTGGGCGCAGAACATGCTCGCGCAGCCCGACGCCAACCGCCTGGGCTCCTCCATCGACTCCATCCTCGGCGAGCCCACCTACCTCTGCCTGCGCGACTCCGACGGCCTGCCGCTCGACCCGCAGGCCCCCGAGGCCGGCGTCTACACGCTCACCGTGCACGTCGCCAACTTCAACCCGGCCCCCGAGGCCCAGGCCCTCTCCGCCGACGAGCCCGCGGCCCGGTCTGATGAGCCCGCCGCCCAGACGGCC
>CBCSOI010000245.1:0-3057 GCA_965141595.1 uncultured Atopobiaceae bacterium
GGCCTCGCCGCGCCGCGCGTCCGGCAGGCCGCGTCAGGCGTCCACGTCGTCCGTGGCGTCGGCCGAGGCACCCTCCACGGCCGCCTCGCCGTCCACCCGGGCGATGAGGCGCGTCACGACGGGCACCGCCACCGTGGTGAGGGCGGCGGCGAACACGAGCACGTTGGCGATGTGCGGTGTCATGTCGCCGGCCTCCACGGCCACCGACGTCATGGCCACGACGGTGGACATGGCGGTGCACGCGTAGATGGCGACGTTGACGCGGCGGAGGAGCGGCATGGAGCGCGTCTCGGGGGCCACGGAGAGCGACACGAGGCAGGGCACGCCGCGCACGAGGATGAGCAGGCAGATGAAGCCCAGGATCACGAGGGGCTCCGAGCCGCCCTCGAAGATGTCGACGGAGGCTCCGGACATCACGAAGGTCACCGGGATGAAGAAGCCGTTGGCCACGGCCTGGACCATGGGCATCACGGTCGTGTCGTCCTCGCCCACGAGCTGTCGCAAGATGAAGCCCGCGGCGAACCCCGCCACGATCATGTCGGCGCCGAGGATGACGCCCAGGGCCACGAACCCCACGAGCACGCAGATCACGAGGCGGAGCATCATCTGGCCGGCGCCGCTGCCGTCGCGCACGAAGGCGTCCAGGCGCGTGCGGCGCTCCTCCTCGTGGCGCGCGAGCCAGGCGCTGCCGAGCGCCAGCAGCACGAACAGCCCGATGATGCCCAGCTCGACGAGGGGGGATCGCTCCTCCAACAGGAGGGCCACGGCCATGACGGGCAGGAGCTCGCCGGTGGCGCCGTAGGACTCCACGATGCGGCCCATGGGGGTGTCGAGGGCGTGGCGCTCCTTGAGGATGCCCTCCACCTTGGAGAAGGCCGTGGACGTGAGCGAGATGGCGAACGCCACGAGGGCCTTCCAGGAGAAGTCGAACGGCAGCGCCCAGGCCACGAGCAGTCCGAGGGCGAGGCTCGCCAGCCACGAGAGCGCGGCGTGGCGACCCGTGGTGCCGAGCACCTCCTCGGGGGCGAGGCCGTAGCCGCCGATGAGGAACAGGAACGCGAGGCCCAGCTGACGCAGGAGCGGAAGCCCCGGCGCCGTGGGGTCGATGAGGTGCGCCCCGTGGGGGCCGAGGAGCGCGCCAAGGACGAGGATGAACGCACTCGCCTGCAGCCACCTCCCGGGGACGAGGTCGGCCAGGAACGGGCCGACGAACGCCACGAGGCAGATGACGGCCAATGAGAAGAGCGACGTTGCCATGGGCATGCCTTAGGACTCGGTGTGGTTTCATGGGGCTGGGCCGGCAGGCCCGGTCGGTCTGTACCCACGGAGGGGGGGTCGCCATGGTCTTGGACGGGGAGGGCTCCACGCCCGACGGCCCTGCCGGCGCGCCGCGCGCCCGGGGACGGGCCCTGGAGGCCGCCTGCCTCGCGGCGCCCCCGGCGGTGCTCGTGGCCGCCGTCCTCACCGGCGGGGCGTGGGGCGTGCCGGCCCTGGCGGTGGCCGCGGCGTCGGTGGGCATGGTGCTCGCCGGCTGGGAGCGGTCGGTGCCGGCGCTCCGCCAGCTCCTGCCCGCGGTCACGCTCGCGGCCGCCGCCACGGCGGGCCGCATCCTCCTCGCCGCGGTGCCGGACGTGAAGCCCGTCTCCGCCATCGTCATCCTCTGCGGCGCGTGCCTGGGGCGGCGCTCGGGGTTCCTCTGCGGGGCGCTCGCCGCCCTGGCCTCCAACCTCTTCTTCGGCCAGGGCATGTGGACCCCCTGGCAGATGTATGCCTGGGGCCTCATGGGCTACGTCGCCGGCGCCCTGGCGGACCACGGGCTCCTCGCCCGCCGCGAGGCGCTCTGCGCTTACGGGTTCCTCTCGTGCATGGCCTACGGGGCTGTCCTCGACGCCTACACCGCCGTCGGGTTCGTGCGCCCGCTCACGGCGGCGTCGCTCCTCGGCTGCTGGGCGGCCAGCATCCCGTTCGACGTGGTGCACGGCCTCTCCACCGTGGCGTTCCTCCTGGCCGTGTGGGTGCCGTGGGGACGCACGATCCGCCGCACCGTGACGCGCTATGGGCTCCGCTGAGCGTCCCGTCGGGGGCTCCCCATGTGATGGGGGAGTGCACGGGGGTTAGGCCGTGCGGCCCCGTGGTATCCTTCGTAAGGTTATGCGTCACCGTCGCGCCGGCGGGACGCGGACGTTCGATCATGTGGCGCAGCGGTGCGCCCGTCGAGAAGGAGTTTGCATGTCCGGACACTCTAAGTGGGCCACCACCAAGCACAAGAAGGCCGCCATCGACGCCAAGCGCTCGGCGCTCTTCTCCAAGCTCTCGCGCAACATCACCGTTGCCGCCAAGCTCGGTGGCGACCCCAACCCGGACAACAACGCGTCGCTCGCCGCCGCCGTCGCCCGCGCCCGCATGGTCTCCATGCCCAACGCCAAGATCAAGGCCGCCATTGACAAGGCCTTCGGCGCCGGCGCCGACGCCGCCGTCTATGAGAACGTGACCTACGAGGGCTACGGCCCCGCCGGCGTCGCCGTCTACGTGGAGTGCCTCACCGACAACCGCAACCGCACCGCGGCCGACGTCCGCTCCGCCTTCTCCCACGCCGGCGGCAACCTGGGCACCTCCGGCTCCGTGGCCTTCCAGTTCGAGCGCAAGGGCTCCATCGCCGTCGACAAGGTCATCAAGAGCGAGGAGAAGAAGGTCGCCGACCGCGAGAACGCGGTGGACGAGGACGAGTTCATGATGGCCGTGGCCGAGGCCGGCGGCGACGACTACGAGGACGCCGGCGAGCAGTGGATCGTCTGGACCGCCTACGACAAGATGCAGGACGTCCAGAAGGGCCTCGAGGACCAGGGCATCGAGGTCAAGGGCTCCGAGCTCACCATGGTGCCCACCACCCCCACCCAGGTGGCCGTGGCCGACGCCAAGAAGGTCCAGCGCCTCGTCGACCGTCTCGACGAGCTGGAGGACGTGCAGAACGTCTACAACACCATGGAGATGACCGACGAGATCGTCGCCGCCCTCGACGAGGAGTAGCGCGGTCGTCCCGTACCGGCCCCGGCGGCC
>CBCSOI010000246.1:0-3056 GCA_965141595.1 uncultured Atopobiaceae bacterium
CTTCCGCGACGAGGACCTGCGCGCCGACCGCCAGCCCGAGTTCACCCAGGTGGACCTCGAGATGAGCTTCGTCACCCAGGACCAGGTCATGGGCATGGTGGAACACGTGCTCAAGGAGGCCTTCTCAGCCGTGGGCGTGGACCTCGAGACACCGCTGCGCCGCATCCCCTACTGGGAGGCCATGGACACCTACGGCACCGACAAGCCCGACACCCGCTACGGCATGCACCTCGTGGACGTCAGCGACATCTTCAAGGCCAGCCGCTTCAAGGTGTTCGCCGGCGCCGCCAACACCGAGGGCGAGTGCGTCAAGTGCATCAACGCCAAGGGCGCCGGCGCATGGCCCCGTGCCCAGATCGACAAGCTCGAGAAGGTCGCCAAGACGCTGGGTGCCAAGGGCCTGGCCTGGATCGCCTTCCGCGAGGACGGCTCGGTGAACTCCCCCATCGTCAAGTTCTTCTCCGACGACGAGATGGACGCCCTCAAGGCGCGCGCCGACGTGGAGCCCGGCGACCTCGTGATGTTCGCCGCCTGCGCCCGCAAGGAGGCCGACGAGATCCTCGGCGGCATGCGCTGCCACATGGCCGACGCCCTGGGCATCGAGCGCACCGGCCACGACTTCCTCTGGGTCGTGGACTTCCCCATGTTCGAGCAGGACAAGGCCACCGGCCGTTACAGCGCCGAGCACCACCCGTTCACGCTCCCGGTCGAGCAGGACATCCAGCTCATCGACACCGACCCGCTGGCCGTGGGCTCCTACACCTACGACTTCGTCATGGACGGCTTCGAGGCCGGCGGCGGCGGCCTGCGTATCCACAGCGAGGATCTGCAGATCAAGGTGCTCGAGCGCCTGGGCTTCACCGAGGAGAAGGCCCGCGAGCAGTTCGGGTTCCTCCTCGAGGCGCTCTCCTTCGGCGCGCCTCCCATGGGCGGCTTCGCCCTGGGCCTCGACCGCGTGTGCATGCTGCTCGTGGGCGCCGACTCCATCCGCGACGTCATGGCGTTCCCCAAGACCTCGAGTGGCTCCGACCTCATGCAGGGCGCCCCGAGCCAGGTCTCGTCGGCCCAGCTGAAGGACGTGAGCCTGCGGGTGGACTAGGCCGCCGCAGCGGGCAGCGACCCCCCCCCTCCTCGCACCTGAACGCGGATGGGGGCACCGTCTTCCGCACCTGAACGCGACTGAGGGCGGATTTCCCGTCCCTGAACATGGATGAGGGCGACTTCCTTCGCAGGACCGCGTTGGAAGTCGCCCTCAGTCGTTTTCAGGTGGCGTTACTGCTCCGTAGGCTCCTCCACCGTCTCCACCGACAGGGTCTCCCGCAGCTCCTCCGGGGCGGGGACCCGCCTCTCGTTGCGGGGAGGCACGGGGGCGTCGTCGGGCTCGTCGCGGCCCATGGCCAGGAGCTCCGGCAGGGCCATGCGGTAGCCGTTCTCCGTGGCGTTCTTGCGCTGGGAGCGCTTCATGTAGGCCTTGACCTGGGCCTGGGACTTCTTGATGCCCTGGAGGGTGCCGGCGCCGGCCACGCAGCCGCCCGGGCAGGCCATGCCCTCGATGAGGTAACCGGGGTACTTGCCCTTGACGGCGTCGCGCATCATCTTGCGGCAGTCGTCGAGGCCCTCGGCGGCGAAGACCTTGACCTCGCGGTCGGGCTCCATGCGCTTGACGGCGTTGACCACGGCGTTGGCCACGCCTCCCGAGACGGCGAAGCCGCGGCCGTCGGCACTGGCGGCCTCGAAGTCGTTGTCCTCGGGCTTGGGCAGCTCGGTATAGTCGACCTCGAGGGCCTCCATCATGCCCGCGACCTCCTCGAACGTGAGGACGAAGTCCACCTCGGAGCGCACGGAGGTGCGCATGGCCTCGAGCTTCTTGGCCGAGCAGGGCCCCACGAACACGATCTTGGCGTCGGGGTGCTGCTCGCGCAGGAAGCGGGCCGTGAGCGTCATGGGCGTGAGGGCCATGGAGATGCAGTCGGCGTTGTCCGGGAACTCCTTCTTGGCCATGGACGCCCAGGCCGGGCAGCACGACGTGGCCATGAACGGGAGCTTGTCGGGCACCTCCTCGAGGAAGTCCTCGGCCTCCTGAACGGTGCAGAGGTCGGCGCCGAGGGCCACCTCCTCCACGCCGGAGAAGCCCAGGATCTTGAACATCTCGCGCAGCTTGCCCACGTCGCCGCGGCCGCCGTACTGGCCCACGAAGGCCGGCGCCACGGCGGCGATGACCTCGGCGCCGCTCTTGATGGCGCTGATGACCTGAAAGATCTGGCTCTTGTCGGCGATGGCGCCGAAGGGGCAGTTGATGAGGCACTGGCCGCAGGAGACGCAGCGGTCGTAGTCGATGTCGGCGCGGCCCTGCTCGTCGGAGCCGATGCAGTGCATGCCGCAGGCGGCCGCGCAGGGGCGGTTGCGGTGCACGATGGCGCTGTAGGGGCACACGCTGGCGCAGCGGCCGCACTTGATGCACTTCTCCTGGTCGATGTGGGCACGGTGGTTGACGAAGGTGATGGCGTCCTTGGGGCAGACCTCGTGGCACGGGTGGGCGAGGCAGCCCTGGCACTGGTCGGTGACCTTGTAGGAGTTCTCGGGGCACGCGTGGCACGCGAACTTGATGATGTTGATGAGGGGCGGCTCGTAGTAGGTCTCGGGACGCTCTGCCTCCTTGAGGCCGTCGGAGATCTTGTTGGGCTCGTCCACCGGCAGGAGGTTGAGGCCCATGGCCAGGCGGATGCGGGCGCCCACGATGGCGCGCTCGATGAAGATGCTCTCGCGGTAGGTGGCCTTCTCGCCGGGGAGGATCTCGTACGGGAGGCGGTCGGCCCAGTCGGGGTTCACGTCTCCGGCGAGGTAGGCCGCGCGGGCCACCTCGCGGAACACCTGGCGGCGGATCTTGGTCAGGTTGGTGTAGACCCCTCGCATGGTGTCGGGCATGGGCGCTCCTCTCCCCCGCCCGGGGCGGGCGGCGCGGTCTCTCGGCATAGTGGTTTCATGATACGCGCAGCGAACGGACGGGGCAGGCTGGAAGGGACGGTGCCCGCCGTGCGGGAAAAGACATGCCCGGA
>CBCSOI010000247.1:0-3050 GCA_965141595.1 uncultured Atopobiaceae bacterium
TCTACCCGCACCAGGTGTGGCTCGACGGCCTCTACATGGCCCAGCCGTTCTACATGCAGTACGAGCTCGCCTTCCACGACCGCAGGGCGTGCTCCGACTCGTTCCACCAGTTCTGCGTGGTGCGCGACGTCATGCGCGACGCCCGCAACGGCCTCTACCACCACGCCTACGACTCGAGCCGCCGCCAGTTCTGGTGCGACCCGGTCACGGGCCTCTCCCAGAACTTCTGGCTGCGCGCCGAGGGCTGGTTCGCCATGGCCCTCGTGGACACCTGGGAGCTCATGCCCGCGTCCATGAGCTGGGAGCGCGACGTCCTGCGGCAGATGCTCCAGGACCTCATGGACGCCATGGAGCCCTACCGCGACCCGGCCACCGGCATGTGGCACCAGGTGATCAACTTCCCGGGCATCGCACCCAACTACCTGGAGACCTCGGGCTCGGCCATCTTCGCCAACGCCCTCATGAAGGGCGCTCGCCTAGGGGCGCTCGACGCCCGCTGCTACGACCTGGGCCGCGAGACCTTCGACGGCATCTGCTCCACGTGCCTCTCCGAGACCGGGGACGGCGTGCTGGCGCTCGAGAACATCTGTCTGGTGGCCGGCCTGGGCAACACGGAGCACCGCGAGGGGACCTTCGACTACTACATGCGCGAGCCTGTGGTGCGAAACGACGCCAAGGGCGTGGCCCCGCTGGTCCTGGCCTACATCGAGACCATGCGCCACGACCTTCTGGGCGGCGCCTGCGACCCGGCCGGCCCCGCCGGGCCCTGCTCCTGCGAGGACCCCTTCGGCGGCTACGAGCCCGGCGTCAACGGCGCCGGGGCCCGGTGACGGGACCGATGCCGGCCGCGGCCCCCTCCCCGGCGGGCGGCCCCTGGCCTGTGACCCCGGGCGTCCGGCTCACGGACGTGCCCGGCGCCACCCTCGAGGAGCGCATAGGCCGCGCCGGCGAGCTGGGGTTCTCCTGCGTGCAGCTGCCGAGCAAGCTCGTCTACGCCTCCTTTGGCATCGACCGCTCCGGGATCACGCCGGGCCTCGCCCGGCAACTGGCGGCCGACATGGCGCGCGCCGGGGTGTGGGCGGCAGTTCTCGGCTGCTACCGCAAACTCGCTCTGACCGAGGACGAGGGGCTCGGGAACGAGCTGGCCGAGTTCCGGGCCTGCGCGCGGTTCGCCTCCTGGCTCGGCGGGTGCGTCGTGGCCACGGAGTGCGGCCGGCCCAACCGCGAGAACGCTATCGGCCCGGACCGCCTGGGCGCGGCCGCCATGGACCGGCTCTGCCACGGACTCGAGGGTGCGCTGGACGTCTGCGCGGCCTCGGGTGTGACCCTGGCCGTGGAGCCCGGGTTCAACGAGTGCGCCTGCTCCGCCGAGCGGTGCCGGGTGCTTCTCGACCGCCTCGGCGGCCGGGGGCTCGCCGTGGTCTGGGACCCGGTGAGCCTGCTCCATCCCTCCGTCGTGCGCCACGCCCCCGAGCTGTTCGGGCGCTTCATCGAGCTCTGCGGCGACGCCGTGACGGTGCTCCACATGAAGGATCTCGAGGTCGTTCCCGACGAGGCGCGCCCCGAGTGGTGCGACGGCACCGGCCGGCGCATCGTGTGCCACGGCATCGGCGAGACCGGCGGGGTGGACCTCTCGCCCGTCCTGGAGTGGGCGTCCAAGGCCAAGCCCTGGGTGCCGGCCATCGTGGAGAACGGCAGCCCGGAGGGACTCGCCGGCTGCCTGTCCCGTCTCCGGGGGTAGGGGGCGTCTCACCGGCGGGGCGACGGGCCGTGCGTGCGGGGGACCGCGGCACGGCCCGCCGTCCCGTTCGCCGTGTCGGGGCCTCGTCTTCCGTGCGCCCCGCCCACCGTCCCGACTAGGGTCGCCCCCACGCTCTCGGCTATGATGAAAACCGATTTACTGCCGAAAGGGGGGCCCATGGCCGCAGCCAGGAAGAAACGGGTCACCATCACCGACATCGCCGAGCTCGCCGGGACCTCCAAGACCACGGTGAGCTTCTACCTCAACGGCAAGACCGACCGCATGGCCCCTGCCACCCAGGAGCGCATCCGGGCGGCCGTGGAGGCCACCGGCTACGTGCCCAACCCCCTTGCCCGGGGCATGAACGCCAAGTCGAGCCGGCTCGTGGGCGTGGTGGTCAACGACATCGCCAACGCGTTCTCGGGCCGCATCGTCCGCGGTATCGAGCGGGTGTGCCACGAGGCCGGCTACCGGGTGCTCGTGAGCAGCTCCAACGACGACGTCGCCGAGGAGCGCGCCTACATCGACCGCCTGCTGGCGGTGGGGGTCGACGGCTTCATCGTGCAGCCCACGGCCCAGTTCCGCGAGGTGTCGCGCACCATCGAGGAGGCCGGCAAGGAGCTCGTGTTCTTCGACTCCAAGTTCTACGACCACGGCGGCAGCTGGGTGAAGACCGACAACTACGACGCCGTCCACGCCGCGGTCTCGTCCCTGGCAGGGGCCGGGTACGGCCGCTTCCTGCTGGTGGGGGCCGCCCCCGAGCTCCTGAGCTCGCGCATCGAGCGCACGGGCGGCTTCGTGGACGCCCTGGGGGCCGCGGGCGCCGACCATTCCTCCTACACGGTCCCGGACTCCGGGGTGGACGTGGGCGACCTCACCGGCTGGCTCGAGGAGAACGTGGACCCCGGCCGGCGCACCCTCGTGTTCGCCCCCAACTGCTGGGCGCTCCCGGACGTCTACGTGGCCATGCGCCCCTTCTACGACCTGATGCCTGAGGCCGTGGGCCTGCTCGGCTTCGACAACCCCGACTGGGCCGCCGTGGCGAGCCCGGCCGTGAGCTGCCTCGAGCAGCCCGCCACCGAGGAGGGGGAGGCGGCCGCGCGGATCCTGCTCGACCTCATCGATGGCACGGACGCCGTGCCCCACCAGCAGGTGCTCCCATGTTCGGCGATCTGGCGCGGCACGACCCTGCACCCGGCGGGGTAGGCGTCCCGGCTGCCGTCGGTCCCGTGGAGGGGCCGGAGGAGGCCGGCCATGGAAAAAGGTCCCGGTGCCCGCGGACGTCCGCGGGCACCGGGACCTTTTTCCA
>CBCSOI010000248.1:0-3037 GCA_965141595.1 uncultured Atopobiaceae bacterium
CCTGTCCTGACGCCGCCCAGGCAGAAACTCCCGCCGCCGCGCCCCGGGCGCGGCTGGCCGTCTTCGACTACGACGGCACCATCATCTCGGCCCAGGCGGGCACCCAGTTCACCAAGTACCTGCTGCTCCACGGCTACATCAAGCCGATGTCGGCCCTCAAGGTCATGCTCTGGGGCGCCCGCTACGCCCTGCACCTCCCGCACGACCAGGCCGCCGTGCGCGGCTATCTGGTGCGCGACCTCGACCGCCTCACCCGGACCCAGATCTTCGAGGTCATGGCACGCTTCCACGACGACGTCCTCAAGCGCTTCTACCGCCCCGCCGCCCTCGACCAGGTGGCCGCGTGCCGCGAGGACGGCTGTGTGTGCGTGCTCGTCTCGGCCCCGTTTCGCCTTCCTCGCCACCCGCATGGTCGTGGACGACCGCGGCCACATGACCGGCGCCGTGGACGGCGAGGTCGTGGAGGGCGAGGGAAAGATCCGCGCCGTCACCCGCTGGGCGGACGACCGCTTCGGCGAGGGCGGCTGGGTGGTGGAGTACGCGTTCGGCGACCACCACTCCGACGAGGAGATGCTCTCCGCGGCCCAGCACCCCTACGCCGTGGACCCGGGCCGCACCCTGCGCTCCATCGCCCGACGCCGCGACTGGCCGGTGCTCCTGTGGGAGTAGGTCCCGGCACCCCCGCCCCCGCGCCCCTCCCCATGGGGGAGTTCCGCGCCCTCGTCCTCCGCGAGGGCGCCCTTCACTGGCGCGACCTCCCCTGGAGGCGCACGCGCGACGCCTATGCCGTGTGGGTGAGCGAGGTCATGCTCCAGCAGACACAGGTGAGCCGCGTGGACGGTCGCTGGCAGCGCTGGCTCTCGCGATTCCCCGACCCCGCGGCCCTGGCCGACGCCCCCACGGCGGACGTCCTCGCCGAGTGGCAGGGCCTCGGCTACAACCGCCGCGCCCTCTCCCTGCAGCGCGCCGCCGCGGAGGTCTGCTCCCGTTGGGACGGGGAGGTGCCGAGCGACCTCGATGCGCTCGTCTCGCTCCCGGGCATCGGCCCGGCCACCGCCGCGGGCATCCGCGCCTTCGCCTTCGACCTGCCGGGCGTCTACCTCGAGACCAACGTGCGCACGGTCTTCCTCCACGAGCTCTTCCCCGACGCCGAGCGCGTACCCGACTCCGCCCTGGTCCCCCTCGTGCGCGAGGCCTGCCCTGAGGAGGGTGCTCGGCGCTGGTACTACGCCCTGCTCGACTACGGGGCCCACCTCAAGCGCACCGTGCCCAACCCCTCGCGGAGGTCCGCCTCCCACACGCGGCAGTCTGCCTTCGAGGGCTCCCGCCGCCAGAAGCGCGCCGCCTTGGTGCGGCTGCTGCTGGAGGCGAGGGAGGCGGGGTGCGAGGGCCTCTCCCTCGACGACGCCGTCGCCTCCCTGGGCGTCCTGGAGCGCGCCAAGGGGCGCCCGGAGCCGTCGGCGGAGCTCGTGCTCGACCTGCTGTCGGAACTTTCTGGCGAGGGGTTCTGCACGCCTGTAAACGACCTGTGGAGCTGTTAAGATTGACGGGTATGGCCGGGGCCGGGTTACCGTCTTCCGGCGATGGGAATGAACAGTCACGCATCGACGAACGTTTCTCAAGGAGGACAAAGATGCCCAACGTCGACTTCAACGAGTCCCAGACCAAGAAGAACCTGGAGATCGCCTTCGCCGGCGAGTCCCAGGCCGCTATGAAGTACAGCTACTACGCCAAGCAGGCCGCCAAGGACGGCTACGTCCAGATCGGCGACATCTTCACCGAGACCTCCGGCAACGAGGGCATGCACGCCAAGGTGTGGTTCAAGTACCTGCACGGCGGCCACGTGCCCGACACCGTGACCAACCTCAAGGACGCCGCTTCCGGCGAGAACTACGAGTGGACCGAGATGTACGCCGAGTTCGCCAAGGTCGCCAAGGAGGAGGGCTTCTCCGAGATCGCCGCCAAGTTCCAGCTCGTCGGCAACATCGAGAAGACCCACGAGGAGCGCTACAACAAGCTGGTCGACCGCATCCAGAACGGCGAGGTCTTCTCCCGCGGCGACACCACCGTGTGGCAGTGCCTCAAGTGCGGCTACCTGCACGTCGGCCCCACCGCCCCCGAGGTCTGCCCCGTCTGCGGCCACCCGCAGTCCTACTTCCAGCAGCGCGCCGTCAACTACTAAGGCGTTCGTCTGCGGCCGCCAGCCGGCGGCCCGTGCCCCGCACCAAAGCCCGGCCCTCCGTGGGCCGGGCTTTTTTCATGCCGCGACCCATGCGGGCGCAAAAAGCTTCGGTACCAACTAGTTCATCTGACGAACGAATGAACGATGCCGGAGGAAATGTCTCCTGTCCGTGGTCAACCCCATGTCACGGCGCCGTGGGACGGGCCCTCTCCCACCCATTCGGGCCCTATTTGCAAGAAAAAAGTAACAATGGGTCTTACCAGCGAGAACAACGTTCTAAGGGCCTCATTTCGACGAAAATCGCATTGGGCCGCGCCGTTTTGCTTGTGCAAGGGGGATGCACCGGTTATCGTAGCGGACGTAATCGCAAAATACCCTGAAGAGGTCCGGGCCGCGGCCCGGGCGAGAGCCGACCCGCCGGGTCGGCGCAGAGAAGGGAGCGCACGGCATGAGCGCCAATGACACCGCAATCACCAAGGACGACCTGTACCTGCTCGCCAAGGGCGACTGGAACCGCAGCTGGGAGAAGATGGGTGCCCACAAGGCCACCGTGGACGGCCAGGAGGGCTACACCTTCGCCGTCTGGGCCCCGGGCGTCAGGAAGGTCACCGTCATCGGTGAGTTCAACGAGTGGAACATCGACGCCAGCCCGCTGACCGAGACCCCCAACGGCGGCGTGTGGGAGGGCTTCGTCCCTGGCGCCACCGAGGGCCAGCTGTACAAGTTCTACATCCTGTGCGACGACGGCTCCGAGCAGTACAAGGCCGACCCCTACGCCTTCTGGAGCGAGTGCCCCCCGGGAACCGCCTCCCGCCTCGCCGACCTCTCCGGCCACGTCTGGAAGGACGGCCTGTG
>CBCSOI010000249.1:0-3029 GCA_965141595.1 uncultured Atopobiaceae bacterium
AGCCCTTCGACCGTCAGACGGTCATGCGCGGCCTCGTGGCCGCCACCGTCAAGCGCGACCTCGACGTGGCCCAGCTCGACGCCCTCATCGACGGGGTGGAGAACGGCCTGCGCGACCGCGGCGTGACCGAGGTGGCCAGCGGCGACCTCGGCGAGATGGTGCTCGTGAGGCTCCGCGACATCGACCGCGTCGCCTACGTGCGCTTCGCGTCGGTCTACCGCGACTTCAAGGACATCGATGAGTTCAGCAAGGAGCTTAGGAGGCTCGCCGATGAGTGACACCCCCATCGTCGTCCCCGTCAAGCGCATCGACCCCACCGTCGAGCTCCCCTCGTACGCCTACGAGGGCGACGCCGGGCTCGACCTCCGCTCCAACGAGGACGTCGTCCTCGCGCCCCTCGAGCGCAGGCTCGTGGGCACGGGGCTCGCCGTGGCCATCCCCGAGGGGTACGCCGGCTTCGTCCAGCCCCGCAGCGGCATGGCGCTGAGGCGCGGCCTGTCCATGGCCAACACCCCGGGCCTCATCGACTCCCACTACCGCGGGGAGCTCAAGGTCTGCGCGGTCAACCTCGACCCTGAGACACCAATCTCCATCGAGCGCGGCGAGCGCATCGCCCAGCTCGTCATCCAACGCGTCCCCGCCGTGTCCCTCGTCGAGGTAGAGGACCTCGACGAGACCGACCGCGGCACGGGCGGCTTCGGTTCCAGCGGCGCCTCCTAGGCACCTGGCACATAGGCCGGCGCCGTGAGGGAGCGGCCCGGTGAAGACGAGAGATCGAGAGGACAATCACATGGATAAATCCTTCGGGACGACCGGGGGACAGGGTGCCCTTGAGTCTTTCTTCCACATGGGGGAGAGGGGCTCGTCCGTGGGCACCGAGCTTCGGGCAGGCGTCACCACCTTCCTGGCGATGGCCTACATCATCGCCGTCAACCCGGCCCTGCTGTCGGCCGCCGGCATCCCCATGGGCGCCGGCGTCACGGCCACCTGCATCGGCGCGGGCATCATGACCATCCTCATGGGCATCTTCGCCAACCGCCCCCTGGCCTGCGCATCGGGCATGGGCATCAACGCGGTCGTCGCGTTCACGCTCACGGGCCTCTGCAACGGCGACTGGCACGCCGCCATGGCCGTCGTGTTCATCGAGGGCATCGTCATCCTCGCCCTCGTGCTCTGCGGCCTGCGCGAGGCAATCATGGACGCCATCCCCGCCTCGCTGCGCCACGCCATCGCCGCCGGCCTGGGCATCTTCATCGCCCTCATCGGCCTCATCAACGGCGCCATCGTCGTCAACGACGAGTCCACGCTCATCACCATGGGCGCCATCACGGACCCCGCCTACATCGTGGGCATGATCGCCATCTTCTCCACCTTCGTGCTCTACTGCCTGAAGGTGCCGGGCGAGATCCTCATCGGCATCCTCATCGCCGTGGTGGCCGGCATCCCGCTGGGCGTCACCACGATGCCCACGGGCGTCGTCTCGCCCCTGGACTTCTCCACCTTCGGCGCTCCCTTCATGGTCGACGACCAGGGCGTCATGGGCATCGCCAAGGTGGCCATGAGCCCCGTGCTCCTCATGTTCGTGTTCTCCCTCATGATGAGCGACTTCTTCGACACCATGGGCACGGCCTTCTCCGTGGCCAAGCAGGGCGACGTCCTCACCCAGGACGGCAAGGTGGAGGCCATCCGCCCGCTCCTCGTCGTCCACTCCACCGCCGCCGCCGCGGGCGGCCTCATCGGCGCCTCCTCCATCACCACGTTCGTCGAGTCCGCCTCCGGTGCCGCCGACGGAGGCCGCACCGGCCTCACCTCCGTGACCACCGGCGTGCTCTTCATCGTCGCCGCCTTCTTCTCCCCGCTCATCGCCGTCGTGAGCACCCCGGCCACCGCCGGCGCGCTCGTGCTCGTGGGCTACCTGATGATGGACCAGGTCCAGTTCATCGACTGGGGCAGCAAGCTCGACGGCCTGCCCGCGTTCGTCACCGTCATCGGCATCCCGCTGACCTACTCCATCTCCACCGGCATCGGCCTCGGCTTCATCACCTACGTCGTGGTCGCGGTGGCTACCGGCAACGTCAAGAAGGTCAAGCCGCTCATGTGGGTGGCTGCCGCGGCCTTCCTGGTCTCGTTCCTCATCTCATAACCCCCTCCGAACGCACAGGTCCGGATTCAAGCGGGTCCGGGTCCCACCCGGGCCCGCTTTTCTCACGAAAGGAGAGGTATGGCAAGGCAGAGAGAGGTGATCGGGGTCTCCGACCACGTGCCCGTGGCACAGGCGATCCCCTTGGGCATCCAGCACATGATGTCGATGTTCGGCTCGACGGTGCTGGTCCCCATCCTCACCGGGCTGCACCCGAGCGTGGCCATCATGTGCTCCGGCATCGGCACGGTGTGCTACCTGCTCATGACCAAGAACAAGATCCCCAGCTACCTGGGCAGCTCGTTCGCGTTCATCAGCCCCATCGTGGCCGTAGGGGCCACCCAGGGCCTCGACGCGGCGCTCTCGGGCATCTTCTGCGCGGGCCTCGTGTTCCTGGCCGTGGCGGGCATCATCAAGCTGGCCGGCACCGCGTGGATCGACCGCATCCTCCCGCCGGTGCTCATCGCGTCCATCATCGTCGTGATCGGCATCGGCCTCTCGGCCACCGCCGTGAACATGGCACTCAACTCCTCGGGCGAGGGCTTCGACGCCATCGGCACCCTCGTTGCCGGTGTGACGCTGTTCGCCGCCGTGGGCTTCTCGTCCATGAAGGGCCTCATCGGCACCATACCGGTGCTCCTGGCCATCGTCGTGGGCTACGTCGTGGCCGCGTTCTTCGGCCTCGTCGACTTCGCCCCGGTCATGGACGCCGCCTGGGTGGGCCTGCCGAGCTTCCAGAACCACCCGGTGATCGACCCCGTGGCCATCGCCCTCATCGCCCCTGTGGCCCTCGTCGTGGTCATCGAGCACATCGGCCACCTGCTGGTGGTCTCCGAGGTCGTCGGCGAGGACTTCGTCCCCATGCTCCCGCGCTCCCTCGCGGGCGACG
>CBCSOI010000250.1:0-3023 GCA_965141595.1 uncultured Atopobiaceae bacterium
GGGAGGCACCGTGGTCACCGTGGGCAGCATCGCCACCGAGCGCTGGATGGTGGGTCGCGGCGTGGACCGTCTGGAGCGGATGCTCGACGACCTCGGCTTCGAGGGCGTGTGCACCTACGAGCATCACGATCCCGTCATGCACCCGTTCTCCGGCCCCACGGCGCTCGCCAGCTAGAGTATTCGCGAATTAAGGCACCTCCATGGGATCCTTCGTTCCCATGTGCAAAAACCGGCCGCCCCTCCCGCAACGCCGATGCGGGAGGGGCGGCGCCGTTGTGGGGCGCTGTGCGGGCCGATAGGCGGCCGCCGTCACGCGAGGTCGACGGCCAAAAGGGAGAAGAGGCGCTCCACCGCGGAGGCGAAGTTCTCCTCGGCATGGGCGAGCACCCGCTCCAGGGGCTCCAGCCTCGTGACGCAGGACACCGCGGCGGCGAGGCCGGGGATGTCGCCCGGGCGGTAGCCCTCGTCCACCGACCCCGCCACGGCCACGCAGGGCACGCCCGCCCGCCGGGACGCCGCCGCCACGCCCGAGACCACCTTGCCGTGGGCGGTCTGGGCGTCGAGCCGTCCCTCGCCGGTGACCACGAGGTCGGTGCCACGGAGGAGCCCCTCGAAGCCCACGAGGTCGAGCACCGTGTCGATGCCCGGCCTGAGGGCGGCCCCCACCGCCAGGCACGCGGCACCCAGGCCACCGGCCGCCCCCGCCCCCGGGACGGACGCGACGTCGCGCCCGCAGGCCTTCCCGAGCGCCCGGGCGTAGACGGCCATGCCCTCCTCCACGCGCTCCACGACCTCGGGGTTCGCCCCCTTCTGCGGACCGAAGACCCGCGTGGCGCCCTGCTCACCCAGAAGCGGGTTGTCCACGTCGCACATCACGGTGAGGCCGGCAGGCGCCAGGCGCCGGTCCAGCCCCGAGAGGTCCACCGCCGCCACGCGCCCGAGGTTTGCGGCGCAGGGGGCGAGCTCCTCGCCCCGGGCGTCCAGCAGGCGGGCGCCCAGCGCCACGAGGAAGCCGCTGCCGCCGTCGTTGGTGGCGGACCCGCCGATGGCCAGCGCGACGCCGCGCGCCCCGCGGTCGAGCGCGTGGGCCACGAGCTGGCCGGTCCCCAGCGTGGAGGCGGCGAGGACGTCCTCCCGGCCCGCCACGAGGGGCAGCCCCGACGCGGCGGCCATCTCGATCACGGCGCCGCCGTCCGGCAGCATGCCGTAGGCGGCCTGGACGGGGTCTCCCAGGGGGCCGTCCACCAGGGCCGTCACCGGCTCGCCGCCCGTGGCCGCCACGACGGCGTCCACGGTCCCCTCCCCGCCGTCGGCCATGGGGACGGCGGCCCACCCGCAGCCAGGGAAGTGCCGCTCGGCGGCCTCGGCGAGCAGCTCCGCGGTGCGGGCCGAGGAGAGCGTGCCCTTGAAGGAGTCGCAGGCGAACAGGAAGCGGGGCATGGGTCCTCCTCGGTACGGGAGCTGGCGGGATATCAAGCGTAGCGGCTGCGGGGGCCGGGCGTAGCGGCTGCGGGGGCCGGGCGGAGCGGCTGCGGGGTCGGGCGGAGCGGGCCGTTGTCGGTCACGCTCACCTGAACGCGACCGAGGGCGACCCTCTCGGCACCTGAACGCAGATAGGGGCGGATTTCGCCCTCCTGAATGCAGCTGAGGGCGACTTCGGCGGCTGGACCGCGCCGCGAGTCGCCCTCAACCGCGTTCAGGTGCCGATATGAAGCAGGCCGTCCCTACCGGGCGGCGTCCAGGATGGCCACGACGTCGTCGGCCTCCAGATGGCAGAAGCCGCCCAGGTTGCCGCCGCGGGCCTCCACGGCGCCCTCGGCCATCTCGCGCATCTGCTCGGGGGTGGGGTCGATACCCAGCTCGGTGAGGGTCGTGGGCAGGCCGATCCTGTGGCACCAGTCGTCCCAGGCCTCGATGCCGCGGAGACCCGTGGCCACCGGGTCGTCGAAGTCGTTCTCCACGCCAAAGACGTTCACGCCAAACTGGGCGAAGCGCTCGGGCTTGGTGTGCAGCACGTACTTGGCCCAGCTCGACCAGATGGCGGTCAGGCCGGCGCCGTGGGCGACGTCGAACATGGCGCCGATCTCGTGCTCGATGGCGTGGCAGGCAAAGTCGCCCACGTTGCCGGTGCCCGTGAGCCCGTTGTGGGAGAGCGAGCCGGCCCAGAGCAGGTTGGAGCGAGCGGCGTAGTCATCGGGATGGGCCAGCGCCTCGGGCACGGCGGTCCTCACGGTGCGCATGAGTCCCTCGGCCATGGCGTCGATGAGCTCGGTGTGCTCCACGGTGGTGAAGTAGCGCTCCATGGTGTGCATCATGATGTCGGCGCCGGGGGCCGCGGTCTGGAAGGCCGGCAGCGAGTAGGTGAGCTCGGGGTTCATGATGGCGAAGAGCGGGCGGGCGCACTCGTGGTTGTAGGAGCGCTTGAGCATGGGGCCGTCGAGGGTGTCGATGTTGATGACGGTGGAGTTGGAGGTCTCCGAGCCGGTGCCGGCCAAGGTGGAGATGGCGGCCAAGGGGGCGATCCTGTCGGTGGCCACCTTTCCGAGGAAGAGGTCCTCGAGCTCGAAGTCGTTGGCCAGGCCGTAGGCGATGGCCTAGGAGGAGTCGATGGCGCTACCGCCGCCGATGGCGAGCACGAAGTCCACGCCCTCCTTGCGGGCGAGCTCCACGCCCTCCTTCACGAGGGAGAGGCGCGGGTTGGGCACCACGCCGTCCAGCTCCACGTACTCGACGCCGGCCTCGGCGAGGCCCTTCTCCACACGGTCGAGCAGGCCCGTGGTGCGTACGTAGTCGCCGCCCCAGTGGATGAGGGCCTTGGTGCCGCCGTACTCCTTGACGAGGCGGCCGGCCTCGCTCTCGGTATCCTTGCCGAACACGACCTTGGTGGGAACGAGGAACTCGAAATTGACCATGGGGACTCCCCTTCTTCTTCTAAGCCAGTGGCTGTTTCAACGGATGAGAGACAGAGACATGCCGGGAATGCACGCGGGCGCGCGACCGCATCGGCCTGCGGTGGATCAGCC
>CBCSOI010000251.1:0-3011 GCA_965141595.1 uncultured Atopobiaceae bacterium
TGCCGTCGGAGCCGTTGACTCCCTGGAACAGTGGTGCCTCCTTCTCGCCGCGCACGGGCGTGCGCGGGTCTCTCTCGGGTTGAAAAAAGGGGGCGCGGCGCTTGGGTCCAAGCGGTCGCGCCCCCCGATGAAGCGGGTCTGACGGGCCCTGAAAAGCCCGAGGGGCCTTAAGAGCTACTCGCCGAGGCCGCTCTCCACGAGCTCCACGGCGGCCTTGAGGGCGTCGGCCTCGTCGGCGCCGTCGCACACGATCTCGATCTCGGTGCCGGCACCGAGGCCGCCGGCCATGATGGCCATGGGCGACTTGCCGTTGATCTCCTTGCCGTTGCCCTTGATGGTGACGTTGGAGCTGAACTTGCCCATGGTGGAGGCGAAGAGGCCGGCGGGACGCATGTGGAGGCCGGTGGGGTTGATGATGGTGACAGTCTGAGAAACCATGTTCCTTCTCCTTTATTAAACGCTTGCTTACCTGCCCCTTTGGGGACTCCAGGAAGGGGGCACCCCTCCCCGTTTTACCGAGTTGATTGTACCAGCGAGCTTAAAACTGTCTGGGCTGAACGGCGCTATGCCTCGCTATCGTCGTCAGTTTCCACGACCTCGACAACTTCCTCCCCTGCATGGGCCTTCTCGTCGGCCAGGAGGTGCTTGAGCGAGGAGTAGAAGCGCTCGATGGTGCTGCGGTTGGCCAGGCCGTTGGAGGCGGCGGTGGCGGAGCCGCAGGCGCTGGCGTAGTTGAGGGCGTCGCCGTAGGACCAGCCGCGGTCGAGGGCGGCCAGGAAGCCGGCCACCATGGAGTCGCCAGCGCCGGTGGCGTTCACGAGGCGGCACGGCGGGCAGCGGGTGACGTGCTCCTCGCCGTTGGCGTCCACGAGGGCGGCGCCGTAACCGCCGCAGGAGACGAGGACGTTCTGCGCGCCCTTCTCGTGGAGCTGGCGGGCGTAGGGCAGGACCTCCTCGGGGGTCTCGGGGTTGGCGCCGAAGATGCGGCCGACCTCGTGGTTGTTGGGCTTGATGAAGAAGGGCTCGGCGGCCAGGGCGTTCATGAGGAGGTCGCCGGGGGCGTCCACCACGAAGCGGATGCCGCGGCCGGAGAACTTGCTCATCATCATGTCGTACATGTCGTCGGGCAGGCAGCTGGGGATGGAGCCCGTGAGGACGAGGGTGCTGCCGGCGCTCACGCGGTCGATGCGGGTGAACAGCTCGTCGACCTTGGAGATGGGGATGTTGGGCCCCATGCCGTTGATGATGGTCATGATGATGCCGTTGAGCTTGACGTTGATGCGCGTGTTGCCCTTGTCGAGGCGGATGAAGTTGGTGTTGATGCCCTGCTGCTGGAGGGTGTTGAGCACGAAGTCGCCGGTGAAGCCGCCGATGAAGCCCATGGCCACGTTGTCGACGCCGAGCTCGGTGAGGATGGTGGACACGTTGATGCCGTTGCCGCCGGCGTACATCTCCTCGGCGGTGGAGCGGTTGGTGTAGCCCATGTCGAGCGTGGTGGGGTGCATCACGTAGTCGACGGACGGGTTGAAGGTGACGGTGTAGATCAACGGGGCTCCCCTCGCGTGGGTTTACTGGACGTAGCTTGAAGAACAGTGTACCGCCTCGGGCGCGTTCCTCGCGGAAAACGCGGGAGTCGGCGGGGCGCCGGCGGCCGGGCGCGCGGGCCTGTCGGCAGGCGCGACCGGCGGCAGGGCGCAGAGGCTAGGCCTCCAGGCCGGCCTCGATGGCGGCGGCCACGGCCTCGGCGTCCTCCTGGGACCGGACCTCGGCCACGAAGTCGTCGTTCATGAGCATGACGGCGAGCTTGGCGAGGAGGCGCAGGTACGGGGCGCCGGCGTCGGTGTCGGGCACCATGATTGCCACGGCGCAGGTGACGGGGGTGCGGTCCATGGTCTCCCAGTCGAGCTCCCCGTCGCAGCGCACGGCCATGACACAGGGGCGGGCGACGGCGGGGGACTTGGCGTGCGGGATCGCGAAGCCCGAGACCATGCCGCAGGACCCCTCGGCCTCGCGGTCGAGGAAGGCCTGGACGAGGGCATCCTTGTCGGTGGCGGCGCCCTGCTCCACTGCCTTCTCGGCGATGAAGTCGATGACCTCGTCGCGCGTGGCTGCGGGGCAGTGGAGGAAGACGTTGTCGGCGGTGACGAACTGGCCCATGCGGTGCCCCTTTCTTGAATGCTTCAGGGGCAATCCTAATACCGGAGGCGACGTCGGTTGCCAATGGGTTGCGCCCTGGCCCCGCAAACACGCAAATATGGCAGATATCCCGTGGTAAATGCCTATGTATGAATAGACAACCTTTGCGGGAGGGCGGGTCGTGCGACAGCGGGGGTGCCCGGGTGGCGGAACGGCCGATGGGACAGAGGGGACATCGCTCGGGGTGGCGGCCTGGACCCGTCGGCCGATCGCCGCCCCGCGCCACGGTGGCGCGCCAGTATCGACCCTGCACCAACGGTGGCGCGCGTTTCGACCGGCTTGGCGGGATTCTCGCACCACGGTGGCGCACCGGCCGGGGCGACTCGCGTGACAGAGGTGTCCGTGACAGAGGCGCCTGGCCCATCGGTCGCTTCTCCCCCTCCCCACCTGAATGCGTCTAGGGGCGACCCTCTCGGCACCTGAACGTGATTGGGGGCGGATTCCGGTCGCCTGAACACGGGTGAGGGCGACTTCCGGCGGTTATGGCCGTGGAAGGTCGCCCTCAATCACGTTCAGGTGGAGAAGGGGGGTGATGCCAGACCATGCCACCGGAGCCGGTGGCATGGTCTGGCGCCTGGGCGGCCGAAGGGACCGATCCACCCCCGCCCCCCGTATGACAGCAAAAGTGACCGGTCAAAGTGACACCTGACGGCGGTCAAGGTGGGACAAAAGTGCCCGACCGTTGGGACAAAAGTGTCCGGGTGACGGGACAGCGCGGCGGCATGAAAAAAGGCCACCGCTTGGATGCGGTGGCCTGCGATTTCATGGTGGACCGTCAGGGGTTCGAACCCTGGACCTTGGGATTAAGAGTCCCC
>CBCSOI010000252.1:0-2969 GCA_965141595.1 uncultured Atopobiaceae bacterium
CTTGCCGCCGAACCGCTCGAGCCGGCGCTCTACCGGCGTGGAGAGCCCTGGCGCGTTGGTGAGCAGGGCGAGGCGGTGCACCCGCGGGTCCTCGGCGTCGCCGGCGCGCTCCATGACCACGACCCACCAGCGGCTCCCGGGCTCGTTGCCCTCCCCCACCTCCACCTGGACGGCGCGGCGGACGTTGTTGAAGTTGGGGCCGACGTACCTGCCCGTGCCGTCGTCGCCGGCGGTGCCGTCGAGCAGGCCCTCCGCCACGGGCTCGCATTCCATGGTGGCCACGAGGTCGGGGTCCGGGTCGACCTGCCGCGGTACGGCCTGCTCCGGAAGCGGGGCTGGCTCGGGATCGGTCTCGGCGGGGTCGAGGGGGCCCTGAAAGTCGGAAACCCCCTCCCTGCCGCGGAAGTCGAGGTCCCTCCCGGTCCCGGGGGCGCTGAAGACGCGCCAACCCACGAGGCAGACGACGAAGACGCCGCAGAGCAGGGGGATCGCCACGAGAAGGTCCTGCCTGGACTTCATAGACCCTCCAACGGGTGCAACCGGGTTTGAATCTGTTAAGGAAGTATACAAGGGACATATCGATTGTCGCAACTGTTTAGCTGATAGCTGAGTAGGGCGGGGATGGGCTGCGACATACCCCCCACCGTCCGGTGCTAGACTGGCATCCTTAACTGTTGCTGAACGACTGTGGGAGGCGCGCCATGACCGACCTCGATACCACGCCCGACCCCGATGACCTCGTCCGCCGCAAGCTCGCCAACACCAAGATCTACCTCACCGCCACCGACATCCCGGTGGACACGAGCAAGGCGGTCCGCCTGCCGTTCGACGAGCTTGCGAGCCTGGGGGTAGGGTTCTCCTCACTGCCCACCATGTTCCGCTCCATCAACTTCTCCGTTGACATGCCCCGGATGCTGACCGTTACCGATAAGCTCGGTAACCCCATCGACCCTGCTAAATTACACCGCTTTCGTGATGGCTCTGGAATTATGGGGTCCTTCCCGGATGCGGCGAAGGGATTCGGCCAGGCACGATTCCACACCGTCGACGGTGGGCAGATCCAGAGCGTGGCCACCGTGCCCTTCGACCCCACGTCGCTGTTCATGGCAGCCGCGCTCATGCAGGTCAACGCCAAGCTCGACTCCATCGAGAAGACCATGGGCGAGATCCTCCGTTTCATGCAGGAGAAGGAGAAGGCGCGCGTGCGCGGCAACCTCGTCTCGCTGCAGGGTTATCTCAACGAGTACCGCTTCAACTGGGACAACGCCACATGGCTCTCCAACGCCCACAAGGAGACGCTCGAGATCAAACGCGAGTCCGAGCAGGCCATCATCCACCTGCGCTCCCAGGTGAGGGCCAAACTGGACGACAAGGCGCTCGTCGAGGTGCGCGCCATGGTCGACGGCCGCATGGGCAAGGTGCTCGACCTGCTCAAGGAGTACCAGGTCGCCGTGTACACCTACGCGTTCGCCGCGTTCCTCGAGCCCATGCTCAGCGAGAACTTCGACGAGCAGTACCTCGATGCCGTGGCGGAGGGCATCGGCCGGCACGGCCTGGACTACCAGCTCATGTACACGGACTGCTACAACGCCATCGAGAAGAGCTCGCACGACTCCGCCGACACCGTGGTGCTGGGCGGTATCGCATCGGCGCTCGGCGGACTGGGCGGCCTCATCAAGAAGACACCGGTCGGCGACGTGACGCTCATCGACGAGGCGCTCGAAGGCGCGGGTAAGGGACTCTCCGGGATCAACGACGACCTCTCGGGCAACCTCATGAAGCGTCTGCTCGAGGCCAAGACCCCGGACGTCCTGCCGTTCCGGCGGTCCGTTGAGGCGGTAAACGAGCTGCACAACCGTCCGATGCAGATCCTCTCCGACGGGGAGGCGGTGTACCTGGCGCCTGCGTAGGAGTGAGGCTGCATGTGGGTCTGCTCGCGCCGCGAGTGCGTTCGGGCGACACGTGAGTGAGGTCGGGCTGTAAGTGGGTGGCTTTTCGCCGATTCGGGCCGCAAGTGAGTGGAAACCTGCTCACTTGCGGCCCGAGGACTGCCCTGACCCACTCACTTACGAGACGAACTCACTTGGCGACCAGTCGCTTATCATCAATACCTAAATAGGATAAGTGATAGATGGGCCAGGCAACCCTGTCACGTGCCGGCGTCAGAACCCAGGCACTCGATGGCCTCAGCGTGGCGGCTCGAGGCCTCGGTGCGGCGGATCTGCCCTTCGGTGAGCGGGATTCCAAGCACTGAAGGGCCGAGCTCCCAGGGATTCGCGCACCGAAAGGCCGTAACCATGCACCTAGACCGTGGGCCCGCGATGCCCCACGTCAACCGTGCAGGTAGCAGCACTCGTCGTGGGAGTTCACCACACCTGCCGCCTGCAGGAACGCGTAGGCCGTCACCGGGCCCACGAACCTCATGCCGCGACGCTTGAGGTCGCGTGACAGCGCCTCGGACAAAGGCGAGGTCGACAGGCCCGTCTCGCGCAGCGGCTCGCCGTCCACCCAACCCCAGAGGTACGCGTCGAACGAGCCGAACTCCTCCTGCACCCCCATGAACGCCCGTGCGTTCCCGATGGCTGCCCGGATCTTGGCGCCGCTGCGCACGATGGAGGGGTCGGCCATGAGGCGGTTGACGTCCTCCTCGGTGAAGGCCGCGATCCTCACCACGTCGAAGCCGTGGAACGCCCGCCGGAACCCCTCGCGCTTGTTGAGGATGCACTCCCAGGAGAGCCCCGCCTGGAAGCACTCGAGGACGAGCAGCTCGAAGAGCCGGCCGTCGTCGTGGCACGGGACGCCCCACTCGTGGTCGTGGTAGGCCACGTAGGCGGGGTTGTCAGGGTTGGCCCACGCGCAACGCGGACGGCCGTCAGGCCAGAGGGCGCCGTAGCCTTCCCCCTTGGCGCGGCACCGCACGCACCGGGGGCTCGCCGGCTTGTAGCCGGTGCAGGCGGCGCAGCCGAGAC
>CBCSOI010000253.1:0-2967 GCA_965141595.1 uncultured Atopobiaceae bacterium
CGGGCGCCAGGTTGGTGCGGTCGGCGTTGGCCAGGGTGTTGAGGTCCATCATCACATAGGGCAGGTACTGGTCCCACTCACCGGGGGTGCGGGCCGTGGCCACGGAGTCGGTGTTGTAGCGGTCGCCCTGGTGCAGGGTGCTGAGCTCCTGGGTGCCGTAGCGCCAGTTGACCTTGGTCACGAGGGCGCCGAAGGACGGGATGGCCACGGAGTACTCGTCGCGGTTGAGGGCGAGCCACTCGACGGTGCCCACCTGCGGGTCGGTGTTGCGCTTGATCTCGAAGATGTGGCTCTCGAGGGAGTCCTGGCGGCCGACACCGGTGACGGTGGCGACGACCTCGGGCTTCAGGCCCTCGACGTTGTCGGCGCGGGCGGCGAGCGAGCGAATCATGTCGAACGTGGTCCAGTCGCCGTGGCCCGGGGTGAAGAACAGCGAGCCGTCGGTGACGCCGGTGATGCGGCCCTCGCCGTCGACGGTGTAGTCGAGGCCGTCGAGGGCGTCGAAGTAGGCGCGCCCGATGACGTAGCGGGAGAACTGGCCGTTGCCCTCGTTGGTGCGGCTGTAGGTGCGGGCGATGTCGGGGGTGTCGTCGTCGAACTTCTTGAGGAAGCCGTTGTCCTCGGCGAGCTTCACGAGGTTCTCGGAGTGGACGACCTTGTCGGTGTCGTCGAGGTTCAGCTTGTACCAGAGGCTGCCCATATTGGGGTTGGCGCTGGCCTGGTCCTCAGGAAGCTGGAAGGCGACCCACTGGTGACCGGAGACCACGGCGAGCATCCAGGACTGGGTGTTGTCGGAGATGATGATCTGGTCGGTGCTGCAGGCGCCGTGCTCGTCGATGAGGCTGCCGAGCAGCTCCACGGCCTCGCGGGCGGTCTTGGACTGGCCGAGGGCCACGGCGACGTAGTTGTACTCGCCGATGCCGTCGTCGACGGTGGGGTCGTAGGTGTTGGCGTCGTTGTTGGGGTAGATGCTCAGCGTAGCGGAGCAGGACACGCCCCACTCGTTGACGCCGGCGGCGGAGTAGGCGTTCTTATAGCCCTCCCAGCCGTTGGCGCCGTGGTCGCGCACGTAGGTGTAGCGGTAGGTGGCGGTGGGGGCGGCCCACTGGAAGTTGTCGCCCTCGGCGCCGCCGCCGTTCTCGTTGGACTGGTAGACGAAGCCGGCCTCGTGGCGCGGCTCGACGCCGAAGATCTTGACGGCGCGGGCGTAGGAGTCCTCGGCACGGCCGGCGTACCAGGTGTTCTCCTCGGCCGTGAGCGTGTCGGGCATCCACACCTGGGTGCATGCCAACGCGTTCACGGGGACGGCCATGACGGTGGCGGCGGCAAAGGCCAGGCCTGTCATGGCCCTCTTGAACCATCGGGTCTTCATAGGCTCTCTCCTTCTCTCGCGGGGCCCCCGCCCCGCTCCCGATACGGCACCGACGCCCCCGAGTAACTGAAAGGCGTCTGTACTCATCTACGTATCCTAGTATCAAGGGAGTCCCTTTGCCCGCGACATATGTGCGAACGGTCGCTCCTTATGCGTGAACGGAGGGAGTTCAACCGCAACGAATTGTATTTTTTTACCACTATTATGAATAGTACGAGGTAGAATACGTATAAATGGAAGCACCCATCCGATAGTGACCATCGGGTTATACATCGATATTTTTTAGGGGCGCCCTGTGGGGGCACGGGTATAGACCGGGCCGGAAACCCCGGCGGCCGCACCGCGCCGCCCTTTGAAAGGAGAGTGCCATGGCGTGCACGACACTGCTGGTAGGCAAGGGGGCCACCTACGACGGCTCCACCATGATCGCCCGCAACGAGGACGACGGCGACGGGTCGTTCTGCGCCAAGAAGATGGTGGTGGTGGAGCCCGCCGACCAGCCGCGCACCTACCGCTGCGTCATATCGCACCTCACCATCGACCTGCCGGAGAACCCGCTCCGCTACACGGCCGTGCCCAACGTCGACCCCGTGGAGGGCGTGTGGGCCGAGGCCGGCGTCAACAGCGCCAACGTGGGCATGAGCGCCACCGAGACCATCACCACCAACCCCCGGGTGCTGGGGGCCGACCCCCTGGTGGCCTACCGCCCCGCCGTGGGCACCGAGGGCGAGCCCGGCTACGAGCCCGAGCGGGTGGGCGGCATCGGCGAGGAGGACATCGTCACCATCTGCCTGCCCTACGTCACGAGCGCCCGCCAGGGCGTGGAGCGCCTGGGCGCCCTGCACGAGAAGTACGGCACCTACGAGTCCAACGGCATCGCCGTGAGCGACTCCGACGAGGTCTGGTACTTCGAGACCGTGGGCGGCCACCACTGGATCGCCCGCCGCGTGCCCGACGACGCCTACGTGAGCCAGCCCAACCAGCTGGGCATCGACCGCCTGGACCTCGTGGACGCCCTGGGCGAGGGCAGGGACTACCGCTGCAGCGCCGACCTCGTGGACTTCATCGTGGACAACCACCTCTACCTGGGGATGCCCAAGGAGTCGGTGGCCAAGACCGTGCTCGGCGCCGCGGCCGCGGCCATGGGCGCCGGCGGTGCCGACGAGCGCCTGCGCGGCCTGCCCCGCGTCATCGACCCGCGGCCCATCTTCGGCAGCCACGACTACGCCGACCACGTGTACAACACGCCCCGCGCCTGGTACATGCAGCGCTGCCTCAACCCGTCCGACTCCTATGACGGCCCCGACGCCACGTACCGCCCCGACAGCGACGACCTGCCGTGGTGCCGCGTGCCCGAGCGCAAGGTGACCGTGGAGGACGTCAAGACCGTGCTCTCAAGCCACTACCAGGACACCGTCTACGACCCCTACGGCACCCTCGGCACCAAGGAGCAGGGCAAGCTCTACCGCCCCATCGGCATCAACCGCAACAACGAGACCTCGCTCATCCAGATCCGCCCCTACGTGGCTGCCAGCCACCGCGCCGTGCAGTGGGTGGCCATGGGCGACATGACCTACGCCACCTTCATCCCGATG
>CBCSOI010000254.1:0-2963 GCA_965141595.1 uncultured Atopobiaceae bacterium
GGCAGAGATTATCGATGTCTACGGCCGTGAGGTTCTGGATTCCCGCGGCAACCCCACCGTCGAGGTCGAGGTGACCCTCGAGGACGGCTCCCAGGGTCGCGCCATCGTTCCCTCCGGCGCCTCCACCGGCCAGTTCGAGGCCGTCGAGCTGCGTGACGGCGACAAGGACCGCTACATGGGCAAGGGCGTCCTCGAGGCCGTGAACCACGTCAACGCCGAGTGCGCCGACGTGCTCGTGGGCATGGACGCCTGCGACCAGCGCGCCGTGGACGCCGCCCTCCTGGCCGCCGACGGCACCGACAACAAGGGCAAGCTGGGCGCCAACGCCATCCTTGGCTGCTCGCTGGCCGTGGCCCGCGCCGCCGCCGAGTCGGTGGGCCTCCCGCTGTACAACTACCTGGGCGGCGTGAACGCCCACGTGCTCCCCACCCCGATGATGAACATCCTCAACGGCGGCGTGCACGCCGACAACAACGTGGACTTCCAGGAGTTCATGATCGTGCCCGTCGGCGCCCCCACCTTCTCCGAGTGCCTCCGTTGGTCCACGCAGGTCTACCACACCCTGAAGAACGTCCTCAAGGACTCCGGCCACAGCACCGGCGTGGGTGACGAGGGCGGCTTCGCCCCCGACCTCAAGAACAACAAGGAGCCGCTGCAGTTCATCGTCGAGGCCATCACCAAGGCCGGCTTCACCCCCGGCGAGGACTTCATGATCGCCATGGACCCCGCCACCTCCGAGCTCTACGACCCCGAGACCAAGACCTACAACCTCAAGGGCGAGGGCCGCACCCTCACCTCCGACGAGATGGTCGACTACTGGGCCGAGCTCGTGGAGGAGTTCCCGATCGTCTCCATCGAGGACGGCCTCGACGAGGAGGACTGGGACGGCTGGAAGAAGCTCACCGACCGCATCGGCGACAAGGTGCAGCTCGTGGGTGACGACCTGTTCGTGACCAACGTCAAGCGCCTCCAGAAGGGCATCGACAACGGCGCCGCCAACGCCCTGCTCGTGAAGGTGAACCAGATCGGCTCCCTCACCGAGGCCATGGACGCCATCGAGCTTGCCCAGCGCAACAAGTACGCCTGCATCGTCTCCCACCGCTCCGGTGAGACCGAGGACACCACCATCGCCGACCTCGTGGTCGCCACCAACGCCGGCCAGATCAAGACCGGCGCCCCGGCCCGCACCGACCGCGTGGCCAAGTACAACCAGCTCCTCCGCATCGAGGACGAGCTCGGCGAGTCCGCCCAGTACGCCGGCCGCAACGGCTTCAACGTCCTGCGCTAGGACAGCTCCCAGGGCCGGTCACGACCCGCACGGACACGAAGGGCCCCGCATCTCCGGATGCGGGGCCCTTTTTTGCACCGGCAGTATGGCAGGTGCAGCGTGCGCGCGAGGGGGGGGGGATGAGACCCTCCCCCTCCTCTCCACCGATTGTCGGTGGGCTCGACGTTCGTCGGTACCCACAGGCGCGTTCAGGCGGTCGGTCATCGACCGCTGACCGGGCAGAATAGGCCGCTTACCTTTCTGAACGCGATCGGGTGTACCGACGAACGGAAGAGGGGGCGCCTACTCGGTGTCGGTGCGGGAGTCCCCTGCGGGCTCCCCGCCCTCGGGGCCGTCGTCGTGACCGTGGCCCTTGCCATGGCAGCAGCAGCCCCCGCGACCCTCAGGGGCGTCCCCCTCGGGACCATGGCCATGCCCGTGGCAGCCGTGGCCGCGGCGCCCGTGGCCGCGGGCCTCCTTGGCCGAGGCGACCACCTTGTCGAGGAGGGCGCCCAGCTGCTCGCGCTCCTCGTCGGTGAGGCAGTCGAACATCTTGGAGGGGTCGCGCTCCTCGATCGTGCGGGCGAGCTCGCGGCCGGCGTCGGTGATGCGCACCTCCACCTGGCGGCCGTCGGCCTGCGACTGGCTGCGCTCCACGAGGCCGTGGGCCTCGAGGCGGCCGAGGGACTCGTTGAGCGAGGAGGGGCGGACATCCAGGATGTCCACGAGCTCGCGGGTGGTAACGCCGTCGCTCTCGACTAGCACGGAGAGGATACGGCCCGGGCCGCGCATGGGGCTCATCGGACCGCGCGGGCCGCGGCCGGGACGGTCTGCGTCGGGACCGGCGGGACGGCGGCAGCAGCCCCCCTCGGGACCGTGGTGCGAGCCGTGGGGACCGTGGTGCGGACCGCTGGGACCCTCCGGGCCATGATGGTGCGGGCGGCGGCCGTCGGCCATACGGGCGACCTTGGCGAAGCGGTGCATGAGCTCCTTGTTGTCGTACATGGGACCTCCGTTCCCGGTGCCGGAATCTTTAACAGGCACCTGTCGTTTACTGACGATGACTATAACAGGTACCGGTCGAACCTGTCGAGAAGGTATGACCGGTACCTGTCGTTCTCCACGGCACCACCATATGGACCAAGGGGGCGGGGAACAGGACACCGCAGGACCGCGCCCTCCCCCTCCACAGCCCGGACCGTGGCACGGACGGCTGCCGATGCGCGGTCGGGTCAGCCCCTTACACGGGAAGGGCCGCCGGTGCGTGGGCGCCGCAGCGTGAGAGGCCGCCGGCGTGCGGATCGAATCCCCTCGGAGCCCGAGAGACGCGCATCGGATGCCGCCCGCGCCACGGGGGACCCGCACCCCACCCAGGAGGCACTCCATGCCGCGGCGCCCCTGGGCACACCGAGCCCCCCCCCCGGCTTGCGACCGCCACCTACCGGCACCTGTCCCGAAAAACTGCCGAGACGCCGTCAACTTCCTTCCGCCCATCCGTGTTCATGGTGAAGGGCGATATCGCACATCCTTTACCCGAACAGCATCGACGACCACGAAAGCGGGGCGAACATGACAGCATCGACCGCCGCCTTGCTCGACATGGGGGAGAGAACCGCGGACAGACCCACCGCCGCGGGGAGGGCCGCGGCCAGGGCGCTCGACCTGGAACCCGAGCGCCTGGTACGGGCCTACAGCG
>CBCSOI010000255.1:0-2942 GCA_965141595.1 uncultured Atopobiaceae bacterium
GCATCGGCATAGATGGAGTAGACGCCGGCCTTGACCTCGACGAACTCGTCGTTGAGCTCACAGCCGTCGGGGGCCTCGACCTCGCGAAGGTAGAAGCTCTCAGGCTCGCCGTCCAGGCGGGTGTCGGGCCAGACCATGTCGGCGTAGCCGCCCTGGGCGCTTCCGGGATGGTCGGCGTGGCCCTCGTGGGGCTCGAAGACCAGCAGGCCCTTCGTGCCCTCCACCGTGGCGGTGCGGCCGGAGGCCAGGGCGCGCGCGACGTCGTTGGCCTCGGCGTCCTCACGGGAGCCGTAGAGGGCGAACAGGGCGCCGTCGCGGGCCGCGCCGGTCTGGTCGACCTTCATCACGCGGAGCTCGCGCTGCTCGTTCGGGATGTAGATGCGCGAGCGGAAGTCGCGGATGAACTGTCGGATGTCCAGGGAGCTGTAGCCGCGCTGGCGGTAGTCGTCGGGACCGGGGTTGATGGCCGCGACCAGCGCGTCCAGGTTGGCGGTCGAGTCCTCGCCGTCGGCCTCGATGGCCGCGGCCGCCTTGGCGCCCAGGGCCGCGTAGCGCTGCTCCGAGGTCATGGCATTGACCTCGGCACGGGTCACGCCGAGGGCGTTGGCCAGGGCATCGGGCCTGATGATGGCGTAGAAGTTGCGCATGTCGCCGGTGTCGGGGTTCTGGAGCAGATAGCGGTCGGCGCGGCCGGGCAGGTTCTCCAGGAGGGCCTGCAGGCGCTGGGTCTCCTCCTCCCACGTGAAGTACCAGCCGGTGGCGTGGGTGCCGTCGCGATCGGCGTTGTGCACCGCGGCCATCTGCCGCAGGGCGCCCTCGAGGGTGACCTCGCGGGCCAGGCGCTTGAACTCCTCGTAGCCCACGCGCTCGTCGGGGTACTCCACGGCCTTGAAACCGCTGAGGTTGTCACCGTAGAGGGGCAGCCACTGCTCCTCGCCAGAGGGCTTGGCTTCCTTGAGCATGGGCACGGCCACCACGAGGCCGTCGGCCTGCTCGTCTATGGGCACGGGATCGGAGCCGGGGATCTGGGTCACGAGGCCGCCGTCCTCGCCGATCTGGCCGTAGTAGACCTCGGCGTTGTTGCCGGTGACGCGGCTGATGAAGCTGGCGTAGGCGCCGGTCTGGTAGCGGTTGTTCACCACGAGCATCGTGTACTGGGGCTCGAAGCGCAGCAGCAGGTCCTGGGGCGTGGACTTGTAGCCCGCCGGCGCCTTGGTCTCCCGTAGGATGTAGAGCAGGCCGTCGCCGCTGCCCTCGTCGTAGCGGTCGGAGAAGTTGAACGGCTCCGCCTGGTCGGCCGCGGCACGGGCGGAGGGGTCCTCGAACCGCGCGACGCCGTCGGCGTCGGTCACGAGGTGGGTCAGGGGCGAGCCCTGCACCTCGACGTCGTCGAGGGAGAAGGAGGAGGTGTTGTCCACGGTGGGCGTGGTGCCGTCCTTGGGGCGGGCGGCATAGAGGTCGAACTCGGCGCCCTCGAGGGGGTTGCCGTACTGGTCGACCTTGTAGATCTGCTGGTAGAGCGCGGGCTGGAGGTTGAAGCGCAGGGCGATGGACGAGTCGTAGTTGCCGCGCTCGAGGTAGAACATCTTGAGGGTATGGCTCGTGTTCGAGGCGAAGGTGTCGCCGTTCCAGCGCGCGGCGTCGCCGCGGCCGGCGGCCTCGAACATGGCCCTGACGGTGGTCGTGTCGGTGGCGAGCTCCGAGGGGTTGTCGGGGATGCCGTGGGTGTCGAAGGCCGGTCCCATGCACACCTCGCCGGTGGCGAAGTCGATGGTGCCGTAGAGCTCGGAGTGGATGCCGCCGAGGTCGAGCACGAGGACGTCGTCGATGAAGACCCAGACGTCGTCGTCCCCCGCAAACTCGAAGGTCATGTCGCTCGCTCCCACCTTGCCGTTGACGGGCTGGCGGAAGGTCGTCTCGACGGTCATGCCCAGGTGGTGGTCCACCGGCTCGGCGTTGCCCTGGTTGTTGGCGTTGAGGGCGTTCTGGAGCGAGCCGTCGGCACCGAGGGTGAAGGCCTTCTCGGCGCTGTTGAACGGGAAGAAGTTGCCCACGGAGTCCGTGCCGTCGGTACGGAGGCCCGCCGGGGCGTCGTAGAGCGTGAACCGCCCTGCGCTCCCCTCGGTGGCGTCGGGCGTGAACTCGGCGAAGTTCTCCCGCATGTCGTAGTAGTAATAGCCCTGCTCGTCCATCTGGAAGAGCCCGGTAACGTTCTTGTAGGACCCCTTGCCGGGGCTCGCGGTGTCGGGGTCGAAGAGGTACCGGAGGGAGCGCACGGACTCGGGCAGGTCGTAGCCGCTCTTGAAATCCACCACGGTGCTGCCCTCGAGTGCCGTCTTGGTGGCGGCGGTGCTCGGGTTGGTGCTGTTGCCGAGCGTGGAGAAGTCCACGTTCCCATCCCCGTTGGCCACGGAGAGGGCCTGGGCCTGGACCGTCGGGTCGATGTTGCGGGCCCACACCGGGTCGAAGAGCGTGTTGCCCACGGTGCTGGAGAGGCTGCTCCAGTAGAGGGGGCCGGCGTTGCCGTAGATCATCTCGTTGGGGACGGTGCTGGAGCCGGTCTTGCGCCGCGCCTCGCTGTAGCGGCTGTCATTGACGTTGTAGCCGGTGTCGGGGTCGTCGCTCACCACAGGGAAGCCCCCGTCGGAGAGGGTGCGCTCCACGATGCCCTGCATGCCGGCGTTCTCCCGGGCGATCTCGCCGTAGCCCTCCACGAGGCCCTGGTTCCAGTAGCCGAGGTGGCGCATGCCGTCGCCGAAGGTGAGCAGACGGCCGTAGTTGATGCTGCCCTCGTTCTGGAGCCACGTTTGATAGTTGACGAGCGGCGTGGCGCCGCCGGTGGTGCCCAGGGTGTCGGTGCCCGCGGTGACGCCGGTCCCGGTCACCCCCGCGCTGTAGTTGAAGAGGTTGACCGTGGTGTTGTCGGGGTCGAGCCCTTGGAC
>CBCSOI010000256.1:0-2915 GCA_965141595.1 uncultured Atopobiaceae bacterium
GCGATGCGCCCGGCACCACGGCGTTGGCCCCGAAGCGCCGGCGGATGGCGTTGACTGTCCGGGAGAGCTCCATGGCTGTCCCTCCCTCCTCGAGGGGCAGCCGCAGCTGGGCCTCGCCCAGGTACCGGAGGTGCCCCGCCGACAGGGACAGCCGGCGCACGGTGCGCGCCGGGTCGGCGACGGCGCCGTGGAGCTCCAGGACGAGCGGCACCAGAGACTCGGGCGTGCACACCGGGGCCGCCAGCCGCCGTGACGTGGAGGTCCGCGACCCCGGGCGGCCTCGACGGGCCGGAACGCACCCGGGCGGCTCCTGGTAGCCCAGCGAGAGGGAGAGGCTGCCGCAGGAGAGGTCCCTCCCCACGAGGTCGAGGGCGAGGTCCCCCGCCATCTCGCGGAGGACGGTGCGCGTCTCGGCGAACGAGTAGGGGCGCGGCAGCACCTGCCCCGTGCAGAGGGAGCGCGACTTGGGGACGTGGGCCTTGATCTGGGCCATGGTGACGGGCTCCTGGCCCCAGGCGTGGTCGATGAGGTACTCTGCGTTCCTGCCGAACTCTCCGTAGAGGTCCGCCTCCGGCGCCGCGCAGATGCCTGCGAGGTCGTGGATGTCACGCGCGGCCAGCCGGCGGGCGATGTTGGGGCCTATGCCCCAGATGTCGGTGATGGGGCGGTGGAACCACAGGTGCTGGCGGAACGACCCCTCGTCGAGCTCGGCGATGCCGTCGGGGTCGTGCTTGGCCTCCACGTCCATGGCCGCCTTGGCCACGAAGAGGTTGGGGCCTATGCCGGCCGAGGCGTACACCCCCTTCTCGTGCCGCACCTCGTCCATGAGGCCGCGCACGAGCTCGCGGGCGCTCACGCCGTAGTAGGGGAGGTACTGGGTGAGGTCGAAGAAGACCTCGTCCACGGAGTAGACGTGCATGTCCTCCGGTGCGATGTGGCGCAGGTAGATGCCGTAGATGTCCGCCGCGGTCTCTATGTAGAGCCCCATGCGCGGCGGGGCCACGATGGGGTGGAGAGCCTCCGGCACCTGGAAGAGACGGCAGCGCGACGGCATGCCGAGGGCCCGCAGGGCGGGGGAGACCGCGAGGCAGATGGTGCCCCGGCTGCGGGAGGGGTCCGCCACCACGAGGCGCGTGGACATGGGGTCGAGGCCGCGGTCGGCGCACTCCACCGACGCGTAGAAGCTCTTGAGGTCTATGCACGCGTAGGTTCTGGCAGACTGGTTCATGGCTCCTCCTCGGTCCTCAGCTCTCAGTATAGAACAGATGTTCTGTCATAGGGGCGGGGTGCTGTCGTCCGATGTCCGAGAAACCTGGCGATCTCGCTTGCACGGCCCCCGGCGCGGTGGTAGAGTTCTCTCTGTTGCCCGCGGGCAGCAAGAACGGGTGGTGGCGCAGTTTGGTAGCGCACTTGACTGGGGGTCAAGGGGTCGCTGGTTCGAATCCAGTCCACCCGACCAGCTAAATCGCAGGTCATCGGGGTAACCCGGTGGCCTGTTTTCTTTTGGCGGCGAGCGGGCAGGGCGCCACCCGCCGCCTATGCCGCCCACCGTCATAACCGAGGCTGTCCCATGGGCTAGGCTCCCTTCTCAAACCAACGAGAGGAGCGACCGTGGAAGACCTTCCCGCCTTCATCGTCCGCAGCATCGTCGTGTTCGGGGTGGCCTACGCCATCATCCATTGCCAGGTGGCCAAACGCCGCCGCGAGGGGCGGTGAGGAGGATGACCGACCAGATCGTCGGCGTCATCGTGAGGTTCCTCACGTCGGCTGCGGGGATGTTCACGGCTCTCGTCATCTGGAACTCCATCGAGCGCCGCAGGGGGAAGCGGAGGGGCGAGGACGGTGATGGCGTTACCACCTCGCAAGGGGGGGCAGGCCCACCGGCAGTAGATGAGGAGGCGCGACCATGGTCAACACGTTCGACCTACTCATGCACGCGAGACGGAACGAGCGGCTCCGCGACGAGCTTCTCGATTTCCTGAGCGGATCCGACCGTTCCGACCGGCGCTTCGGTGATTACCGGCTCGTCTCCCTGCCCAGGCACGACCTGCTCCTCTTTCTCGACAGCAAAGACAGCTGCAAGTTCATTCCAGCATCAGTGGGGCTGAAGGAGACGGTCGTGTTGCTGCACGGGAATGCCTTTGAGAGATGGGCGGAAACAATCAAGTGGCTATAGACCCTCGAGGGCCGTCCGTTACCAAGAGGGGGGGGCGAATGTCAGGTGCCAATGGGTTCCCGGACTTCTTCGAGCTCAGAGGATTCGGCAAGAACGAGGACGAGCGGTTCCTCAAGATCCTCGAGGACGAGGCCTGGAGGCAGGGGTCCGTCTTCTTCATCGACTCGGCCGAAGGCAACGACTTCATCGGCGAGGACATCGACTGCTGTGACCTTTGGGGTTGGCTCGTCGCCACGGACGTCGTCCTCGAGTTCGAGCCCCTCTGGCGACGAGACGCTTGGGGCTTCGACGCCAGGTTCGACGACGTTTCGTGCATGGCCACCTGGGAAGGCGACCCGCTGCGCCCGGAGACGATCAAGGTGAACTTCGACATGCTGGAGGACGAGCGATCCGTCCGGTGAGGGGTCACGCCCTCGCATGAGGGCCCCTTGCGCCGCCAACCGCAGGCCGCCTCCCGTCCCTTCCACAGGAAAAGACCCCTTGGCTCCGAGGAGCCAAGGGGTCCGAGTCGCCGATCGCGTGCGACGCCGCGTAGAGTGTCTCGCGCCTTACTGGGCGGCGGAGCGGGCGAGGTTGCCCTTCTTGAGGCAGCGGGTGCAGACGTTCATCTTGCGCTTGTGACCGTTCTTGAAGACGGTGACGCGCTGGATGTTGGGGCGGAACTTACGATTGGTGACGCGGTGGGAGTGGCTGATGGAGTGACCAGCAACCGGATGCTTACCGCAGATTTCGCAGACCT
>CBCSOI010000257.1:0-2910 GCA_965141595.1 uncultured Atopobiaceae bacterium
CCGGCGCCGCCGCCCGGGTGGCCGCCGAGCGGGGCGTCGTGGAGGTGGCGCTCTCGCTCTCCCACACCCGCGACGTGGCCCAGGCCATCGCCGTGGCCGTGACCGAGGACGCCCGCCCGCCCAAGGAGGAGCGCCCCGACCCGGCGTCCGAGCTCACCCGCTCGTTCAAGGAGGCGCGCTCGGTCCTCGACGACCTGGAGCGCGTACAGGAGACAGAATGGAAGGCCGCCCAGGCGGCCCAGCCCGCGCCCGCGGGCCCCGAGGAGGTCTGATCCCATGCAACCGGTTCTCAACGTCGAAGACGTCCGCAAGGTCGAGCAGGACCTCACGCTCGAGGGCGTGAGCCTCGCCGAGCTCATGCGCCGCGCCGGCCACGCCGTGGCCCAGGAGGTGCTGGACCTCGGCAACCTCGGGCCCGTGGTGGTGCTCTGCGGCACCGGCAACAACGGCGGCGACGGCTGGGTGGCGGCCGAGCTCATGGCCAAGGCCGGCGCCCAGGTGGAGGTCATGACCCCCGTGGAGCCCGAGGCCCTCAAGAGCCCGCTCGCCCTCATGGTCGCCCAGTCGGCCGTGAACGCCGGCGTGCCGTTCTCCGTGGCCCCCAGCCGCGACGAGCTGGACGCCCACCTGGCCCAGGCGGCCGTGGTGGTGGACGCCCTCCTCGGCATCGGGTTCCACGGCGAGCCCGCCGCGCCCTTCGACATCTGGATCGACGCGGTCAACGCCAGTGGCGCCCACGTGGTGGCCGTCGACGTGCCGAGCGGCCTCTCGGCCCAGACCGGCCACGCCCCCGGCGTCGCCGTCTTCGCCGACACCACGGTCACCATGATCTGCCTCAAGCCGGGCCTGCTCTCGGGCCGCGGCCGCGACGTCTGCGGCGCCATCGTGCTCGCGCCCCTCGCCGAGCAGGCCGAGCGCCTCGTGGTGGAGGCCGACCCGGTGGCCTGGCGCTGCGACACGGCCGACTACTTCGAGACCCTCCAGGAGCCCACGGCCGACGTCGACAAGTACTCCCGCGGCTCCGTCCTCGTGGTGGGCGGCTCCACGCGCTTCCCCGGCGCCGCCGTCATGGCCGCCATGGCGGCCGCCCGCTCCGGCGCCGGCTACGTCACCCTCGTGGTGCCCGACCGCATCGCCACGGTGTGCCGCACCCACCTGCTCGAGATCCCCGTGGTGGGGCTCCCCACCAACGGCGAGGGCATGTTCGCGGCCGAGGCCCGTACCGAGATCGTGCGCATGGCCGAGCAGCGCAGCTGCGTGCTCTGCGGCCCCGGCATGGGCGTGTGCGCCGACACCGTCTCGGTGGTCTCGTCGCTCCTCGAGTGCGACGTGCCCCTCGTGCTCGACGCCGACGCCCTCAACGCGCTGTCGCGCATGACCACCAACCGCCTGGACAACTTCCCCGAGCTCATCCGCCGCGAGGCCCCGCTCGTGCTCACCCCGCACCGCCGGGAGCTCGGCCGCCTCGTGGGCCAGCCCGGCGAGCCGCCCAGCTCCCTCACCGCCGCCCTCGAGGCCGCGCGCCGCATCGTCTGGGCCGACGGCGGCTCCGACATCTGCGTGGTGGCCAAGGGCGAGGCCACGGGCTGCGTGGGCGTGGAGATCGCCCTGCTCCCCAAGCCCGGCCCCGCGTGCCTGGCCACCGCCGGCTCCGGCGACGTCCTCGGCGGCATCATGGCGGCGCTCCTCGCCCGAGGCGTCGAGGACAACGACGTGCTGCCCCTCGTGTGCGCCTTCGCCTGCGAGGTCCACGGTTTCGCCGCCAACCTCGCCGCCGAGGCGCGCGGCAGCCGCGGCGTCATGGCCTCCGACCTCATCGGCAGCCTGGGCCTCGCCCTCGACGCCATGGAGGAGCAGGTCTCGCTGGCCGCCGCCGGCGTGTCGCCCGAGGACGGTGAGTGACGTGGCCGAGTCGCGCTGCCCCGACACCCGCTGGGCCTGGGTGGAGGTGAGCCGCTCCGCCATCCGCCACAACACCCGCGAGTACAAGAAGCGCCTCGCGCGCGGCGTCAGGCTCATGTGCGTGGTGAAGGCCGACGCCTACGGCCACGGCGCCGCCGTGTGCGCGCCCCCCATGGCCGCGTCCGGCGCCGACGCCTTCGCCGTGGCCACGGTACGTGAGGGCATCGCCCTGCGCGAGGCCGAGGTTTCCAAGCCCATCCTCGTCCTCTCGCAGCCGCCCGCCACGGCCATCCCCGACCTCCTCGCCTACGACCTCATGCCGTCGGTCTACACCACGGACTTCGCCCTGGCCTACGGCGAGTACGCCGCGGCCGGCGGCCGCCAGGGCGCCTACCATCTGGCGCTCGACACCGGCATGACGCGCATCGGCGTGCCATGGGCCGAGGCCGTGGAGTTCCGCCGGGCCGTGGACTTCCACTCCGGCCTCGTGTGCGCCGGCACCTTCACGCACTTCGCCACGGCGGACGTCCCGGGCGACTGGGACTGGGAGCTCCAGCGCAGCCACTTCGACGAGGCCGTGGCGGGCTTGCGCGACGCCGGGTTCGACCCGGGCCTCGTCCACTGCGATAACACCCCCTCGGTGGTGCTCCACAAGGACACCCACTACGACATGGTGCGCGTGGGCGTCGGCCTCTACGGGCTGCACCCCTGCGAGCCCAGCCGCGACCACATCGATCTCGAGCCGGCCATGGCCGTGCGCGCCCGCGTCACCCGCTGCGGTTTCCCCGCGGTGGGCTCCGGCGTGTCCTACGGCATGACCTGGCGCGTGCCGACCTCCTCCGTGCAGGTGGCCACGATCCCCATCGGCTACGCCGACGGCTACGGGCGTATCCTCTCCAACCGCGCCGAGGTGCTCTGCCACGGGCGCCGCCACCGCCAGGTGGGCAACGTCTGCATGGACCAGTGCATGTTCGCCGTGGAGGTCAACCAGGTGCGGCAGTACAAGCC
>CBCSOI010000258.1:0-2888 GCA_965141595.1 uncultured Atopobiaceae bacterium
TCGCTGGGGTCGCCGTCGCGGGAGATGCCGGGGCCCATGCAGAGGGCGGCCAGGCGCTCGGCGGCGTCGTTCTCGTGGAGCATGCCCGGCTCCATCTCCCACACGTAGAGGAACCGCTTGCCCATGGAGAGCAGGACGGGGACGTCCTCCTCGGCCACCACGTGACCCTTGCGGAACCTCGGGCCCTTGTAGCGGCCGGGCCCCTCGGGGACGATCTGGGTCATGTCGTGCACGAGGACGTGGCCGACGGCCTCCTCGGTCGGGATCTTCTTCATGGCTCTACCCCCTAGATCTGGATGACGGAGACGGCGTCGCCCGGGCGCACGGTGCCGGGGCGCACAACGACGGCGAAGATGCCGTCCGTGGGCATGACGCACATGCCCACGGTGCGGCGGATCTCGCAGTCGTTGTGGCAGGTCTTGCCGATCTGGGTGACGGCCAGGACGGCGTCGCCCACCTCGAGCAGGGTCCCCACGGGCAGCTCGTAGAGGGGGATGCCCCGGGTGAGGATGTTCTCGGCGAAGTCGCCGGCGGAAAGCTCGAACCCGCGGCCGCGCATACGGTCCACGGACTCGTCGGGCAGCAGGCTCACCTGGCGGTGCCAGGCGCCCGCGTGGGCGTCGCCCTCCACGCCGGAGCCCACGATGAGGTCTATGGACTCCTGCGGGCGCTTTCGGGTGCCCTTCTCGGTGCTGATGCTCGTGGCGACCACGGTGCCCTGTGCGTCGCTCATCGTCCGTCCTCCCTCACGAAGTGCCCGCTCTTGCCGCCGTCCTTCTCCAGCAGGCAGACGTCGGTGATGATCATGTCGCGCTGGTGCGCCTTGCACATGTCGTAGATGGTGAGCCCCGCCACGGACGCCGCGCAGAGCGCCTCCATCTCCACGCCGGTCTCGCCCCGGCAGGTGCACACCGCCTCTATGGCGATGCCGTCCCCCTCGAGCGCGAAGGAGATGTCCACGCCGGTGAGCGCCACCTGGTGGCACATGGGCACGAGCTCCCAGCAGTGCTTGGCGGCCTGGATGCCGGCCACCTGGGCCACGCCGAGCACGTCGCCCTTCTTGGTGCCGCCGGTGCGCACGAGCTCCAGGGTCGACGGCGCCATGAGCACCTTGCCGGCGGCTCGGGCGCGGCGCAGGGTGGAGTCCTTGGCGGAGACGTCCACCATACGGGCGCGCCCCTGCCGGTTCACGTGGGTCAGGTCGTCCAAGGTTCAACCTCCAATGGCGTTCATGGCCCGGGCGCTCTGGCTGGCGTGGTCGGCGTCCATGGTGTGGCGCTCGGGCTTGCGGTGTATCTCGTCGGCGATGGCGCACACGAGGGCGTCGGGGGCCAGGCCCCGGAGCGGCACCTCGCGGCCGGAATGCAGGCAGGCCTTGAGCATGCCGTCGGCCGTGACCCGGATGCGGTTGCACCCGGAGCAGAACCGGTGGCTCATGGGCCTGATGAGGCCCACGGTGCCGCGCCAGCCCGGGGCCGAGAAGTTCTCGCTCACACCGTCTGCGCCCACGGGGGCGAGCTCGGGAAGCTCCTCGAGCACGCGCTCGGCGGGGACGAACGAGGCCCGGGGCCAAGACGCCGCCTCGCCGATGGGCATGAGCTCGATGAACCGCACCGAGGAGACGGCGCCGTCGCGGGCGAGCCCGGCCAGGGGGCGGATGTCGGCCTCGTTGACGCCGCCCATGAGCACGGCGTTGACCTTGACGGGGCCGAGGCCGGCCTCCCGGGCTGCGGCCATGCCGGCGAGCGCGTCGTCGAGGCGCCCCGTGCGGGTGATGGCGCGGTAGCGGTCGGGGTCCAGGGAGTCGAGGCTCACGTTCACGCGGTCCAGGCCGGCGTCGGCCAGGGCGCGGGCCTTGGGCGCGAGCAGCGTGGCGTTGGTGGTCATGACCACCTCCTCGATGCCCGGCACCGAGCGCACCATGGCCACGAGCCGCTCCACGCCAAGGCGCGCCAGCGGCTCGCCGCCGGTGATGCGCACCTTCGTGACGCCGAGCCTCGCGCAGGCAGCGACCACGACGGCCATCTCCTCGAGGCTCATGACGTCGGAGTGGCAGACCTTCTCGACGCCGGCGGCCGGCATGCAGTAGCGGCAGCGGCAGTTGCAGCGGTCCGTCACCGAGAGGCGCAGGTAGGTGATGGAGCGCCCGGTCTCGTCTAGCACGGGGCACCTCCCTTCGCACGGACGCGGCGGTCCGCGAGCGGCATGACGTGCTCGGGGGCGATGTGCAGCGTGAGCCGGTCGGGGTCGCCCAAGGCCGCCCAGGCATCCTTGTCGAGCTCGTAGCGGATCTTACCCGGCCCCCGGGTGGACAGCATGACGATGGTGGAGAACGTGCTGTCGATCACGCGGTCCACGGTGCAGGGGATGGGGTTTTCCTCCCCCTCCACGGAGAAGTAGTGGGCGCGCAGCCCCACATAGGCGGTGTCGGGGCCGGCCTCCTCCGTGCACGCGAGCGTGACGCCCCAGTCGTCGCAGGCCACCCCGTGGGGCCCCGTGGCGCGGGCGGCCGAGATGTTCTTGCAGCCGGAGATGACGGCCGCGGACCGGGTGCCGGGCTCCTCGAAGAAGCGCCTGGTGGGGACCGCCGGGTCTGACACGCCGCGGTCCACGGCGCACACCTGGTCGCAGAGGCGGTAGACCTCGTCGCGGTCGTGGCTCACGTAGACCGTGCCGCCGGGGAAGCCCCTGAGGGTGTCGGCCAGCGCCATCTCGAGGGTCCAACGCAGGTGGCCGTCCAGTGCGGAGAAGGGCTCGTCGAGCAGCACGAGGGCCGGATCGCTCGCCAGCATGCGGGCGAGGGCCACACGCTGCTGCTGGCCGCCGGAGAGCTGGGAGGGCCTGCGGTCCTCGAGGCCCGAGAGCTCCATGGCCGCGAGCTGCGCCTC
>CBCSOI010000259.1:0-2878 GCA_965141595.1 uncultured Atopobiaceae bacterium
CGTGGCCGTGTAGGCGCGGGCCGAGGCGACGATGTCCTCGGGGTCGGGCACGCCGTCGCCGTCCCGGTCCCCCGCCGGTGCGTCCCCGTCCACGAAGGCGGATTCCGGCAACCCCCGGGCAGAGGTCGGGTCCGGGCCGAATGCGAGGGGCCAGAGTACCCAGGCCGCCACGGCGACCGCAACGGCGCACGTGGCGACGACGGCCCGCGTCTTGCCGGGTGAGAGGGGCTGTTTGGACATCGGGTCCCAATCGACGAAAAAAAGTGCTTGCGGAGGCCTTGGCTTCTGCTATAGTTATCGACGCACCAACCCACGGGGATATAGCTCAGCTGGGAGAGCGCATGACTGGCAGTCATGAGGTCAGGGGTTCGATCCCCCTTATCTCCACCACATGATACAGGGCGGCGGCCTCGGTCGCCGCCCTTTTCTGTATCGGGCCTAGAGCATAACGGTCAATGCAGAGGACTCATAATCCTTGGAGTGTAGGTTCGAATCCTACTGGGCCCACCAACCTCCAACTGTGCGAACCCCCTCGCCCGGCATGTCTGAGCAGGGGGTTCGCTGTGTCTCGCCGACGGGTTCGGACCATGGGGCCTGGAGCCCTTCCGGCCCGTCGAAACGCCTTCGATGCGCGGCTCCCCGCCGAAAGGCGGTGGATGCGCGGCCCGCCTGCGGCCAGAGGCCCCCGATGCGCGTTCTGAACCCGAAACCGCGCATCGGGGACATTTTGCCGAGACCAAACCGCGCACTCGCCCTCCCTCGCCGGGCGGTCGCGCACCCAGGGCCCCTCGCCGCGGGGCGGGGCGCATCCGAGGGCCTTCGCCGCGGGCCACGCCCCCCTCGCCGCAGGCCGCGCCCCCCTAGTCGCAGCCCTCGAACTGCGAGTTGTAGAGCCCGGCATAGACACCGCCCCTGGCGAGGAGCTCCTTGTGGGTGCCCTGCTCCACCACGTCGCCGTGCTCCATCACCAGGATGTTGTCGGCGTTGCGGATGGTCGAGAGGCGGTGGGCCACCACGAAGCTCGTGCGGCCGGCCATGAGCCGGTCCATGGCCTCCTGGATGAGCACCTCGGTGCGGGTGTCCACGTTAGAGGTTGCCTCGTCGAGTATGAGGACGGGGCGGTCGGCGAGCACGGCCCGCGCGATGGTCACGAGCTGGCGCTGGCCCTGGGAGAGGTTGGTGCCCTCCTCGTTGACCATGAAGTCGTAGCCGCCGTCCAGCGTGTTGACGAAGTGGTCGCACCGGGCGATGCGCGCGGCCTCCTCCACTTCCTCGTCGGTGGCGTCGAGGCGGCCGAACCGGATATTCTCGCGGATGGTCCCCTTGAAGAGCCAGGAGTCCTGCAGCACCATGGCGAAGTTACCGCGGAGGTCGGGGCGCGACCAACGGCGTACGTCGAGGCCGTCGACCCGGACCACTCCCCCGTCGACGTCGTAGAACCGCAGCATGAGCTTCATGAGCGTGGACTTGCCGGCACCGGTGGGGCCCACGATGGCCACGGTCTGGCCGGGGTCCGCCGAGAAGGACAGGCCGCGGATCACGGGCTCGTCGGCCTTGTAGCCGAAGACCACGTCGTCGAAGGCCACCGAGCCGTCGTGCACGGCCGGCCGTTCGGGATGCTCGGGCTCGGACTCCACGGGCGCGTCGAGGAACTCGAAGACGCGCTCGGCCGCCGCGGCCATGGACTGCAGCATGTTGCCGACGTTTGCCAGCTGCGAGATGGGCTGGGTGAAGTTGCGGACGTACTGCATGAACGCCTGGATGTCGCCGATGGAGATGGTGCCGGCCGTGGCGAGCCCCGCGCCCACGACCACGACGCCCACGTAGCCCATGTTGGAGACCAGGTTCATGAGGGGCTGCATGAGGCCGGAGAGGAACTGGCTGCGCCAGGCGCTGTCGTAGAGGCCGTCGTTGGCGACGTCGAACTCCTCCACGGACGCCTGCCGGCGGTTGAAGGCCTGGATGACCATCTGGCCGGCGAAGTCCTCCTCGACGATGCCGTTGACCGCGCCGAGGGTGCGCTGCTGCTGCACGAAGTAGCGCTGGGAGAAGTGCACCACGACGAGCACCACGACGAGGGCGAGGGGCAGGCAGAGGAACGTCACGCCAGCCATGACCGGCGAGATGGAGAGCATCATGGCGGCGACGCCCACGACCTGGGTGACCGAGGTCACCATCTGGGACAGCGACTGGTTGAGCGAGGTGCCCAGCGTGTCGACGTCGTTGGTGATGCGGGAGAGCACGTCGCCCTTGGAATGGTCGTCGAAGTAGCCGAGGGGCACCTGGGAGATGCGCTCGGCGATGTCGGAGCGCAGGCGGTAGCAGACCTTCTGCGAGACGCCGGTGAGCAGGATGCCCTGCACGGCGGAGCAGCCCGCGGAGGCCAGGTAGAGCCCCAGCAGGAAGAGCGCCGTACGGCCGATCCAGGCGAAGTCGATGCCGCCGGTGCCGCCCACCTTGGCCACGAGGCCCTCGAAGAGCCTCGTCGTGATCTGTCCGAGGACGTCGGGGCCCACGACGTTGAAGGCCACCGAGGCGACGGCGAAGAGCAGGGCGAGCACGAGCGCGGCGATGTGGGGCCGGGCGTAGGACACCAGCCGGCGCAGGGTGCCACCCAGGTCTTTGGGCTTCTCGCCGGGACCGCGGTGGCGGCCGGGACCGCCCATGGGGCCGCGGGGCATCGCGGGGGCGCGGTTATCGGCCATTGTCGGCCACCTCCTCGTGATCGTCGTGGGCGCAGGCGCCGTCGCCCACCAGGCCGTTTACGCGGGCTTCGGTGAGGTCGAGCTCCTCGTCGGAGAGCTGGCTGCGCGCTATCTCCAGGATATGGAGAACGACATCGGCAGACTGGTGGCGCAGCATGAGGTGGAATCTTGGC
>CBCSOI010000260.1:0-2868 GCA_965141595.1 uncultured Atopobiaceae bacterium
ACCTGCCGGAAAGCCCGCCGACGCGCCCGGCGACGCCCCCAAGGCGTAACTCCGCCGCTCCCGCGGGTAGATAGCAAGCACCAAGGCGCCGGTCGGACCCGTCCCGGCCGGCGCCTTTCAGGACCAGATTGGAAAGCAGGCTGATATGGCCCAGAACACCCAGGAGGAGACCACGACCACGTCCGCCGCGATCACGGCGGCCGCGGGGGAGCGCGGCCTCAGGTACCACCACGACCCGGAGACGCAGGGAGGCAAGGCCCCCTCGACGCCGGAGAAGAAGATCCAGACCCCCAAGAAGCTGGGTATCCGGGACATGGTGTCGTACGGCATGATCATGATGGTGCCCATCGCGCCGTTCGCCCTCTACGCCTCCATCTTCCAGACCTCCAACGGCATGCCCGCCCTGTCCTACCTCATCGGGGCCGTGGGCATGCTTTTCACGGTCTTCTCGTTCGGCGTGATGATCCCGCTCTTCCCGTCGTCGGGCTCCATCTATACCTATGCCAGCCAGACCATCACGCCCGCCGTGGGCTTCGTGGCCGGCTGGCTCATGCTCCTGCAGTACCTCATCACGCCGGACCTCATGTTCATCCAGGCCGGCCAGGCGCTGAACCAGTACGTGCCCGAGGTGCCGGTGTGGGGCTGGTGCCTCATCTTCCTTACCTTCGTGACGTTCCTGTCCATCCGGAGCCTCGGCAACGCCATCAAGGTCGAGAAGGTCGCCCTGGTCTGCGAGATCGTGGTCTTCGCCATGTTCATCGTCTTTGGCGTCGCCTACATCGTGGGGCACCCCGAGACCAGCAGCTTCTCGCTCACCGCGTTCGTCGACCCGTCCAAGATCGACGTCAAGGACCTCATGGGTTCCGTGTCTCTCGGCGCCATGTCGTTCGTGGGCTTCGGCTGCGTGGCCACCCTCACCGAGGAGGCCAAGGACCCCAAGAAGGGCCCCGCCAAGTCCATGCTCCTCATCGTCGTGATCCTGGCCTGCATGTTCGTGGGCATGTGCTACGTGGCCACCTGCGTCGACCCCACCGGCTCCATCATGGCCGGCCACGCCGACACCGGCTTCTACCTGCTCGCCGGCACCGTGGGCGGTCCCTGGTTCGGCGTGGTCTGCGCCGTGGCCAACGCCATCGCACTCGGTGCCTTCACCGGCCTCACCGCCACCACCTCCATCTCGCGCGTGCTGTATGTCATGAGCCGCTCGGGCGCCCTGCCCAAGGAGCTCGGCATCATGGACAGGAAGACCGGCGTGCCCCAGGTGGCCACGCTCTTCGTGTGCGCCCTGTCCCTCGTCATGCTGCTGTTCCTCATCCCGCTCGGCATGACCCAGGTGGCCAAGCTCAGCAACTTCGGCGCCCTGTCCACCTACTGCCTGCTCAACATCTGCGTCGTCTGGTACGCCCTCATCCGCAAGAAGGTCAGGCTGCCCTTCTGGCGCTCCGCCGTGCTGCCCGTCCTCGGCGCCCTCGTCACCGGCGCCATCCTGTTCTCCATCGACCCGCAGATCCTGCTCATGGGTTGGGGCTGGGTGCTCCTCGGCGTCATCTACTACCTGGTCCAGACCCGTGTGTTCAAGCACGAGATCGACTTCGGCTGATCCGTGGGCGCGAGAGGAGACAGAGCCGGCGCGGGGCCCTCGGCCGGTACGTCGGCTGGGCCCCGTCGCCGCATAGGCTTCCTCGGCCTCGTGTGCCTGGTGGTGTCGGCCATGCTCGGGGGAGGGGTCTACAACCTCCCCAAGTCCGTGGCCGAGACGTCCGGCCCCGCCGCCGTCGCTCTCGCGTGGGTGGTCACCGGCGTGGGCATGGTCTTCGTCGTCAACGCGTTCCGCGTCCTCTCCCTCGAGCAGCCCGACCTCAAGAACGGCATCTACACCTATGCCGAGCGGGGCTTCGGCCCCCTGGCCGGGTTCCTCGTGGCCTACGGCTACTGGATCTGCAACTGCTTCGCCATGGTGGCCTACGGCGTCCTTCTGCCGGCCACCCTCGACGCCCTGTTCCCCGGCCTGTTCGGCGACGGCAGCAGCTGGGCGTCGGTGGCCCTCTCGTCGTGCGTGACCTGGGCCATGTTCGCGCTCGCGTGCCGCGGCGCCGAGAGTTCCGCCGCCATCAACGTGGTGGGCACCGTCTGCAAGCTGGTGCCCATCGTGCTGTTCGCCTGCCTGCTGGCGTCCCGGTTCTCCCTCGCGTTCGTGGGGGAGCACCTGGCCGGCTCGGCCGGCCTCGCCGGTATGCGGCCCGCGGCCTTCTCGCGCCAGGTGGGCGACACCATGACGGTCACGCTGTTCCTCTTCATCGGCGTCGAGGGCGCCGTCGTGGTGTCGGGGGAGGCCAAGAGCGCCAGGGCCGTCTCGGCCGCCACCGTGACCGGCTACCTCGTGGTGCTCGTGCTGTACGTCCTCGTTTCGCTGCTGCCCTACGGCTGCCTCACCCAGGACCAGGTCGCCGTGGCCGCGAGCCCCTCCATGGCCACCATCCTCGACGCCCTGGGGATCGGCTGGGCCTCGCTCGTGGTCAAAGCGGGCGTGGTGGTCTCCCTGCTCTCCGCGTGGCTCGTGTGGACCGTGATGCTCGGCCAGATGCCGCTCTTCGCCGCGCGCGACCACGTGTTCCCGGCCTCATTCGCCCGGGAGAACGCCCACGGTGCGCCGTCGTTCTCGCTGTTCGTGACCTGTGTGGTCATCCAGTGCCTCCTTGTGGCCGCGCATTTCCTCTCGGGCTCCGCGTGGTCCGCCATGGTCGACATCACGGCCGTCATGGCCATGCCGTGCTACCTGGTGTGCTGCCTGTTCCTGCTCAAGCTCGCCCTGCGTGGGCCGTGGCCCGGGGCCACCGGTCGCAGGGCCGGCCTCGTCACAGGCGTGGC
>CBCSOI010000261.1:0-2863 GCA_965141595.1 uncultured Atopobiaceae bacterium
GACCCGGACCCCTATGCGGCAAGGTCGCGCAAGGGCGTCGTGGGCATCGCCCACGACCAGGTGCCGAGGCTCTCGGAGTTCATCTCCTATGTCACCGAGGCCTACAACTCCGAGCGCGCCGCAGGGGGCACCGACGCCCACCTCCTGAGCTCCCTGAACCAGATCCGCCTTACCCTGACGAACCTCCTGAACAACAACGGCGACCTGTTCAACACCCAGACGTCGAGCTCGGTGGACTCGGTGGCGGGTGCCCCCCGGGTGGTCTACGACTTCTCGAGCCTGGAGCCGAGGGGCAGAAACGTCGCCCTCGCCCAGTTCGTCAACGTCGTCTCCTATGCCGTCCAGTCCCTGGGGCGCGGCGACCTCTGCATCGTCACCGGCGCCGAGCGCATCTCCGAGTCGGTGTGGGACTACGTCTCCACATGCTTCGCGTCCCTCTACGAGCGGGGCGGCCGGACGGCGCTCTGCTACGCGTCGTTCGATTCGCTCTTCGACGACCACCGCCACAACCGCTTCGACTCGGCCGACTACACGCTGTTCGGCACCATGACCCACGACGAGCAGGCGCGCTACCAGGAGATCGTTGACACTAAGGTGCCCAAAGACCTCTCGGACCTGGTCACGAGCCGCACGCCCGACCTCGCCTACCTGCGCAGGGGCTTCGAGAACGTGTGCTTCCATCTGGACGTCCCTTTGGCCCCGAAGGGGTGAGGGCGACGATGCCTGCGGCCATGCCCGGGGCGCTCCTCCCCGTTAGGGTCCATACGTCACCCGACTTGGGCACTCGATAAACGGTAGCCGCAGCTAGAGGCCTTAGGCCCCTTGGGGTGTTGCCCCGAGGGGCCTTCTTTTTGGCCAGACTGTTCGAAGAATTCGTGTCCGACCGAACACGTCACGACATCCGAGGACCTTTGTGAGGAGGCGGCCCATGGCACACGAGGGGAGAGGGGCGAGGGGGCGCCGCGGTGCCCTGGCACAGTTCGCCAGGGCCGCGGCCTGCATCGCCGTCGCGATCCTGGCGGCGTTTCCCGTAGGGGCCGCCCTGGCCGACGACGATGGCGCCGACTACTCCTTCTACAAGCTCGCGAGCGCCACCACCTCCTACTACCAGCTCTGCCAGGTGGGCTCCGACGAGGCCAAGGGCGGGGCCAAGACCCTCACCGACTTCATCGCCGAGGACGGCTTCGGCTCGCCCGAGCAGATGGTCCAGGCAGGCGGCCTCGTGGGCTACGCCGACGAGAGCTTCGAGGACGGCATCGCGGGCCTGGTGAGCCGCATCTCCAGCGGCCAGCAGTCCACCGGCTACGAGTCGTTCCAGGGCGACGGGTCCCAGGCCGTCTACGCCTACACCGCCTACGGCCACGCCCTCGCCCAGATCGGCCTCGACGAGACCAAGAACGACAGCGGGGACTTCATGTGGGTGCTCCGCGGCGTCGCGGGCCTGATCCTCAGGGTCGCCTACGAGTTCTCCAACTGCGCCGACCTGGTCATGAGGCTCGCGATCCAGCTCCTCACCTACCTGAACCCCTTCCAGCTCGTGGCGGACTCCGGCTTCTTCGCCTCCTATGCCGCGCCTTCGGGGGAAGCCGCCTCCGGCAGCGCCCTGGTGTCGCCCCTCACCAAGGGCGACCCCGCCGCCATGAAGGCCGACCTCGGCGTGGGGGAGGGCACCGTGGACCTCCTCTCCCCGGTCCGGACCTTCATGTCGGCCCTCTACGACCTGTCCTTCCGCTTCGGGTTCGTCTTCCTAAGCGTGGGCCTCGCCCTCATCGCCTTCGCCGTGGTCAGGAGCCGGAGCCTGGGGGCGGTCCGCAGCCGCGGCGCCACCTGGGTGAAGCGTCTCCTCTTCATCATGGTCGGCGTGCCGCTCCTCGGCGTCATGTACACCGGCATCCTGAACGGCGTGGCCGACATGGTCGGCGCCGACAGCGCCGGCTCGGCGGCCACCATCCAGGACGACGTGATCACCAGCTCGCTGGTGGACTTCGAGGGCTGGGCCAACGACGGGGGCCTGGCGCTGCCCGACGGCTACACCGTCACCGTTGACTGCACCGAGAACGGCCCCGGCAACGTCCGGTCCCTGACCTTTGCGGGGGATACCGGCGGCAAGGTGGCCGAGAAGTCCCTCGCCCAGGCCATCAACGACGCCTGGGGGAGGAAGGGCGTCTCCACGGACGCAGCCGGCGACGCCGCCGCCGAGGCCGGTCTCGTGAGCCCGGTCACCGGCGGCAAGGCCAAGGCCTACTCCCTCGACCTCATCGGCCGCTACATGGGCAACACCCTCTACACCGCCGCCGACTACGAGAGCGCCTACAGGACCCGCCTGCCGGTTTCCGAGCGCGAGGACTTCGTCGACTACGTCGACAAGGTGGGCAAGGTCTCCACCTTCGGCGACACCGCCCACACCGACGGGGTCGACGGCGGCTTCTTCCGCCCGGGCAACGCCGACACCATCGAGGTGGACGGCATGGACGACGCCCAGGAGGCCTACGAGGCCATGGGGCTCCTCCACGACGGCAGCACCGTGTCCCTCCACGCCGACCTCTCCGGCGTCTCGGGGAGGAGCGGCGACTCCAAGCTCTCCTACGGGTCGGCCACCCTGCGCTTCACCGGCAAGGGCACCGCCTCCTCGGCCCGCGGGCTCTCGAGTCTGTCCACCTACAACTACCTCACGAGCGAGTTCACCGACTCCGGCGTCCAGATCCACTCTGCCAACAAGCTCCTGTCCAAGGCCACGGTCAAGAGCCACAACTCCGTGAACATGGTGGGCTCCGGGGCGTTCGGGAAGGTGCTCACCTGGCTGGACACCGTGACACTGCTTGTGGCCCTGGGGGTCGTGGGCTGGTGCTACGCGGTCATGCTC
>CBCSOI010000262.1:0-2844 GCA_965141595.1 uncultured Atopobiaceae bacterium
ATCCGACCGAGTGCCCCGTCCACGTCCTGTGCTCCTCGCAGGACGTGCGCCGCCGCATCAAGCGGGCGGTATGCCATGTGGTGCCGTCGGCGTGCCGCGACCCGGTCCCGCTCGTGGAGGCCCGCTCCCCGCGCGGCGACGCCGCGGTGACGGCGGTGGCGCCGCAGGTCTCGTGGGCGCAGCTGGCCCTCAAGGCCGGCGTCACGGTGGCGCGCGAGCTGGCCTGGGAGCTCACCGGCACCTTCCGGCCCTGCGACGACGCGCCGTTCGGCCTCGACGGGCGAGAGCCGCTCACCACCGTCGCCGACCTCATGGATGCCGCCGTCCTGCTGCGCGGCGGCTGCTTCCCCAAGCACGTCGACCGCATGCTCCAGGGCGTGTGCGACCGCACTGCCTCGCCCATGGAGGGGCGGGTCGCCTGTCTCATGACGCTCCCGCGACGGCGCGGCGGCCACGGCATCCCGACACCGGAGGTCAACCGTCCCATGGGGCTCGCGCCGGAGGAGGCCCGTATCGTCGGTGCGGGCACCATGGTCCCGGACTTCTACTGGGATGATGCGGGGTTGGTGGTGGAGTACGACAGCGACGCCGCCCACGGGGACGCCCTTGCCGCGGACCACGACGCCCGCAAGCGCACGCTGTACGCGGCACGCGGCATCGTCTGCCTGTCGCTCACCCGCGGCCAGCTCATGGACCCCGCCGCCTGCGACGCGTTCATGGACGTGGTCCGCGAGCACCTCGGCATGGACCCGGAGGAGCCGCGCCCCGGCGTGTGGCGCAACCGGGTGCGGCTCAGGCGCGCGCTTTTCGGCTGGAGCGCGGCCGGCCTCGCCGCGGAGGGCGTCGGGTGACGGGGCCGCCGGGTGACTGGTGACGGGGCCGGGCGATGGGCGACGGAGCTGCCGGGTCGCCGCCCTCTCTTCCCCCACCTGAACGCGGTTGAGGGCGACTCCGCAGGCGTGACGGCGCCGGAATCCGCCCTCAGCCGCATTCAGGTGCGCCAAATCCGCCCCCAGATGCGTTCAGGTGCCGAGAGGGTCGCCCTCAGATGCGTTCAGGTGCGGAGAGGGGGCGTCGGGCGGCCCCGAGCCTCGCACCTCTCGCGATTCCGCAGTCCCGGCACAGCACCCCTCCGGCCTCGCATCCTCGCCTCGCTCCCTCCCGGCACCGAGCCCGTCACCTCGTTCGGCTACGATGGGGGCGGCGGGAATGAGAGACCCGCCGTGCCGCGCTCAGCGGCAAAACCAGGGAGAGAAGGGGAGGCCCAATGACAGACAGGCCCGTCAAGCGTGCGCTGGTCTCGGTGACCGACAAGACCGGCGTGGTGGAGTTCTGCCGACAGCTCCAGGACACCTACGGCGTCGAGATCGTCTCCACCGGCGGCACGGCCAAGGCCCTGACGGCCGGCGGCGTGGACGTGGTGGAGATCGGCGACTACACCGGCTTTCCGGAGATGATGGGCGGCCGCGTGAAGACGCTGCACCCCAAGGTCCACGGCGGCCTCCTCGCCCGTCGCGACGACGCCGGCCACATGGCAGAGGCCGAGGAGCACGGCATCCCGATGATCGACCTCGTGTGCGTCAACCTCTACGAGTTCGAGAAGACCGTCGCCTCGCCCGACGTCACGTTCGCCGACGCCGTGGAGCACATCGACATCGGCGGCCCGTCCATGCTCCGCTCCGCCGCCAAGAACTCCGACAGCGTCACCGTGGTGTGCGACCCGGCCGACTACCCCGACGTCCTCGACGACATGGCCGCCCACGACGGCGCCACGTCCCTCGGGCTGCGCCGGCGCCTCCAGGTGAAGGCCTACACCACCACCGCGGCCTACGACACTGCCATCTCCACGTGGCTCGCCGGCCGCCTCGCCGAGGCCGAGGGCGCCGAGGCCACGGCGTTCCCCGAGCGCCTCGCCGTGGGCTTCACCAAGCAGGAGGACCTCCGCTACGGCGAGAACCCGCACCAGGCGGCCGCGTTCTACCGCGAGGACGACGCCCCGGCTCACTCGCTGGCCAACGCCGTGCAGCTCAACGGCAAGCCGCTCTCCTACAACAACCTCCTCGACACCGACGCCGCGTGGGCGGCCGTCCGGGAGTTCGACGAGCCCGCGTGCATCATCCTCAAGCACCAGAACCCCTGCGGCTCCGCCGTGGCCGAGGATGTCACCGCCGCCTACGACAAGGCCTACGCCTGCGACCCGGTGAGCGCCTTCGGCGGCATCATCGCCTGCAACCGCGAGGTGCCCCTCTCGCTCGTGGAGCACTTCGCCGACGTCAACAAGCAGTTCGTGGAGGTGCTGATCGCCCCGTCGTTCACCGACGAGGCCCTGGAGCGCCTGGCGCGTCGCAAGAACCTGCGCGTGCTGGCCACCGGCGGCGTGGATGCCCCGGCCGCGCTGGAGATGCGCACGGTGGACGGCGGCCTGCTCGTGCAGGAGGTCGACCGCGTGACCGAGGGGCCCGCCGACTACCGCGTGGTCACCGAGCGCCAGCCCACCGAGCAGGAGCTCCACGACCTGGAGTTCGGCTGGAAGGTGGTCAAGACCGTGAAGTCCAACGCCATCCTCGTGGCCAAGGACGACGCCGGCATCGGCATGGGACCGGGCCAGCCCAACCGTGTGGACTCCGCCATCATCGCCTGCGACCGCGCCCACAAGGCGTGCGAGCGTATGGGCCTGGCGCCCGAGAACCTCGCCGCCGCGAGCGACGCGTTCTTCCCGTTCCGCGACGACGTCGACGAGCTCGCCGCCCGCGGCGTGACCGCCATCATCCAGCCCGGCGGCTCCGTGCGCGACGAGGAGGTCATCGCCGCCTGCGACGAGCACGGCATCGCGATGGTCTTCAC
>CBCSOI010000263.1:0-2818 GCA_965141595.1 uncultured Atopobiaceae bacterium
ACGTAGGCCACGAGGGAGACGAGCGAGAGCGACAGCAGCGCGGAGAAGCTGCCGGTGAGCTCGAACACCAGGAGGCACCCGGTCACGGGCGCGTGGATGACGCCGGCGAAGAGCCCGGCGACCCCTAAGAGCATGAAGTTGTTGACGTACGCCGGGTCCATACCGAAGGCGACCACGGCGCCGCGGCCGAACAGGGCCCCCGCGAGCGCCCCCATGGCCACGAGCGGGTAGAGGGTTCCGCCCGGTGTGCCGGAACTCGCCGAGGCATCGGTGAGCAGGTACTTCCCCAGCAACAGCCCGGCGATGACGAGCGTGGGACGGTCGGAGACGTGCTCGAGCAGCTCCAGGATGGCGTCGCCGCCCCCCAGGAGCTCGGGCACGGTGAAGGCTCCGACGGCAGCCAGGACGAACGGCACGGCGTAGCGAGACCCGGGCACGTGGCGCCCGATTCGGCCGTAGAGCCGGGAGCCGAGGAACATTCCGCGGTTGTGACAGGCCCCGAGCAGGCCGAGGAACAGCCCCTGGAGCATCACGATCCCGTACGTGACATGCGGGAGGTCCCGGGCGAAGCCGATGGGGATGAGCGGGCCGGTGCCGAGGAACTGGTTGACGACGTAGACCGAGGCCACGGCCGACGACATGGTGCCGATGACCAGCGGTGCCGAGAAGGACTTGTGGACCTCCTCAACAGCGAACATGACGCCGGTGAGCGGCGCCTGGAACGCCGCGGCCATGCCGGCCCCGGACCCACAGGTGACGAGGAGGCGCCTCTCCCCCTCCGTGGAACCGACCAGGCGCGCCACCGCGGTGCCGCACAGGCCCCCGAGCATGACCGAGGGGCCCTCGCGCCCGAGGGAGAGCCCGGCGAGGGCGCTGAGCACCCCCTCGGAGAACTTGGCTGCCATGGTGCGCGCCCATGGAATCTGCAGGCGGCCGAGGGCATTGGCCTCGATCTGCGGGATTCCGGACCCAGAGCTGATGGGGGCCCAGCGGACGAGGGCGGTGACGGCGGCCCAGAGGACGGTCATGACGGCGACCCACCCGGCGACCGCCAGGGGCCTTCCGGCTGCCGCATCGGTGACGGAGCGCATGGTGCCGTCTGCGAGGTTGAGGGCGAGGCGGAAGAGGCCGACGACGACCCCGGCGCCGAGGCCCACCGCGGCGCCCCCGACCACCATATGCACTTGGAGGCGTCGGGAGAGCCGCAGCGCCACGGGATTGATCTGCTTCACGGGCAATGACCTTGACGGGGGTTGTTCTCTCCCCAGTCTAGGACTAGATGACGAGGTTGCCCAGGAACAGGGCGGCGCTGTTGGCGGCGACCGCCCCGTCGGCCGCCGCGGTCACGACCTGGCGCAGGGGCGTCTGGCGCACGTCGCCCGCCACGAAGAGGCCCGGCGTGGCGGTGGACATGTCGGCGGCGGTGACGACCTCGCCGTTGCCGTTGAGGTCGGCGAGCCCCTCCACGAGCCCCGACGAGGGGACCGTGCCGATGAAGACGAAGACGCCGAACGTGCCGGCGTCGTGCTCGATGCGCTCGAGGCCGCCCGTGACGGTGTCCCGCAGGGTGATGGCCTCGGGCAGCCCGTCGCCCTCGAGCTTGGCGATGGCGCTGTTGTAACGCAGCTCGACCTTGGGGTTGAGCTCCACGCGCTCGACGAGGGACGCCTGGGCGCGGAGGTGGTCCTTGCGAACGACCATGACCACCTTGGAGCAGATGCGCGAGAGGAAGTCGGCCTCCTCGCAGGCGGTGTTGCCGCCGCCCACCACATAGGTGACCTTGTCGCGGTAGAACATGCCGTCGCAGGTGGCGCAGTAGGAGACGCCGCGGCCACGGAACTCGTCCTCGCCCTCGAAGCCGGCCGGGCGCGGTGTGCCGCCGGTGGCGAGGATGACGGCGCGGGACTGGTAGGTGTCGGAAGCACCCTCGACGAGGAAGAGCTGGGTGTCGGCGTCATAGCCGAGGCCGTGGACGGTGTCCTGGGCGAAGGCGGCGCCGAGGTGCTCGGCATGGTCGTGCATCCTCATGCCGAGGTCGAAGCCGGAGATGCTCTCGAAGCCGGGGTAGTTGTCGACGAGGTCGGACTGCGAGATCTGGCCGCCCCAGCTGCCGGACTCGACGGTCACGGCGTCGACCGCGGCACGGTCGGCGTAGATGGCGGCCGTGAGCCCGGCGGGGCCTCCGCCGACGATGGTGAGGTCGTGGTAGATCATGGGCCTGCTCCTTCTCCTGGGTGTGGCTCTGGTTCTCTGCCGATACCTACCCCGCGCCGTGCGCGCGTATCCCCTCCCCGACGGGCCTACGGCACAAGACGGGGCCCGTCCCCCTTGGAGGGACGGGCCCCGAGACGGCAGATGTGCTGTGTTCCTAGCGCTCCTCGATGTAGTCGGGCTCGGCGCTGTCCTGCGCGGAGACCTTGGGGAGGATGAGGTTCAGCACGATGCCCACGATGGCGCTGGCGGCCATACCGGGGATGGTGTAGTCGCCCACGGGGATGGAGTAGCCGCCGCACTCCATGCCCACGCCGAGGACGATGGTGACCGCGGCGATCATGAGGTTGCGGTTCTCGCCGAAGTCGATGTTGTTGGTCACGAGCATGCGCAGGCCGTTGCTGGCGATGAGGCCGAAGAGCAGGAGGCTCACGCCGCCCATGACGGGGGTGGGGATGCTCATGATGAGGGCCTCGAGCTTGGGGCAGAAGCCGCCCACGATGAAGGCGAAGCCGGCCGCGTACCAGAAGATCTGGGTGGCGTAGACGCGGGTCACGCTCATGACGCCGATGTTCTCGGCGTAGGTGGTGGCAGGGGGGCTGCCGAT
>CBCSOI010000264.1:0-2805 GCA_965141595.1 uncultured Atopobiaceae bacterium
GTACTTCTCGCGCCCCGTGAGCTCGTAGAGCTTGTAGAGGGTCTAGCCGGCGTAGACGTTGTCGAGGTTGTACTCATCGGGGTCGTAGTGCCTGATGGTGCCGTCCTCCTCGACGAACCACCCGATGTAGTCGTCGGCGAAGGCCAGGTAGCCCGGGCTCTCGGTGATCTCGCAGAGCTCGATGAGGGCCTTGATCATGCATCCGTCGATATAGTTCCAGGTGTTGGGCGCACCGGACTTGATCTTCTCGATGTTCCAGGCCGGCGCCTCGGGGGTGGAGTCGACGATGAGCTGCCGGATGTAGCGGTCGAGGATGGCGTTGCAGCCCATGGGGGCTCCTATCTGCGGGAGGGGCGTGGCCGCGCGGGCCCCGCCCCGGGACGGATCTCTATGCGTTGCGGTGATCAGGCGGCCTCGCCGGGGGTCTCGTCGAGCGCGGTGCCCTCGGCCACCTCGGCCTCGTCCTCCGGGGACAGGCCGAACGAGAGGAGCCTGCGCGCGGGCATCTCGGCCTTGATGCGGGCCGTCTCCTCCGGGGTGTGGTAGCCGATGGTGTTGTGGCCGAAGCACAGCTCGTAGGGGACGCCGGAGAGCTCCTCGCAGATGCGCTTGACCTCGGGGTCCACGTCCTCCATGCGGCCGCCGGCCTTGATGCGGGCGCACTCGTTCTGGACGACGGCGTCGGTCTCGCGGTCGAGCCGCATGAGCTTGGCGGCCACGATGCCGAGGACGGAGAGGCCGGCCACGCCCACGAGCATGACGGCGAGGACGCCGCCGGTGACGGAGGCGGGCTGGGTGACGTCGCCCGAGGTGCCGGAGATGTAGCCGCAGGCGGTCATGACCATGCCGAGGGCGGCCACCACGGCGGAGTTCATGAGCTTGCCGCAGAGGTGCATGGCGGCGGAGAAGGTGCCCTCGCGGCGACGGCCCGTGACGACCTCGTCGACGTCGGCCACGAACAGGTAGGCCTGCCAGGGGATGTAGTAGACGGCGCCGGTGCCCAGGCCGAAGACCACGACGATGGCGGTGATGCCGGCGAACCCGGCCGCACTGGCGGCGTCGATGCCGAAGACGCCGCAGAGCACGTAGGCGATGGAGGCGGCGATGACCACGCCCTCAGCCGCCATGTAGGGCTTGCGGAAGCCCTTCTTGGCCACGATGCCCATGACCACGAGGGTGGAGACCAGCTGGAGGATGGAGCTCATGGACTGCCAGGCGCTGGCGCTGGCCTTGGGCAGGAACAGGACGTACATCACGAAGTAGGCGAAGAGCGAGTTGAAGAGCCACTCGGCGCCGAAGCCGAACAGGTACATGCCGAGGAGGTTGCGGAAGGTCTTGATGCGCAGGGTGGAGAACATGTCGATGAAGAGCTTCTTGAGGCCCTCGACGGGGCTGGCGACGCGCTCCATGGTCTCCTCGGACACGGGGCGCTCCCACGTGGTGATGTAGACGAAGGTCATGGCGGCGGCCATCATGACGCCGAACGCGCAGCCGAGCACGAAGAACGCCATGGGGTTGTCGTTGCCGAACACCACGAAGAAGATGCCGGGCAGGGCGGCGGTGAGGAAGTTGGCCACCTTGCCGAAGATGGCGCGCAGGCCGGAGAGGTACGTGCGCTCCTCGTAGTCGGTGGTCATCTCGGCCGGCAGGGCGTCGTAGGGGATCATGACCATGGTGTACATGAGGTTGTAGAGCACGTAGACCACGAAGTAGTAGGCGAAGCCGTTGGGCACGACCACCCACATGAGCGGGTTCAGGATGCCGAGCACCGGGATGGACAGCAGGATGAAGAAACGGCGGCGGCCGAAGCGGCGGCCGAGCCAGGTGTTGTTGAAGGCGTCGGTGATGAAGCCGCAGATGGGGTTGGCGAACGTGTCGACGAGCAGGGCCGCCGCGTAGATGAAGGTGGCCTGGGGCATGGTGAGGCCCGCGTACTGGGTGTAGAAGATGACGAGCCACGCGCTGGAGATGGCCAGGGCGCCGGACCCCACGAGGTTGCCCGAGCCGTAGCCCAGGCGGGTGACGAGGGAGACCCTGTGCTCTTTGGGTTTCATTGCGGTTCCTCTCTGGTTGGCGTCCCGGCCCGGGCGGCCGGGCGGGACACGACGGTGCGATGCGGTTCCCATGGGCTCCCCCGTGGCCGCGTCCGGACGCGGGAGGAATTCGACGACGCGGGTAAACCGGTATGTAAATCGGTTTATCCGTGCATCTCGCTAACTGGCATCCTAGTTTATTCGGCACAGAGATTTAGGCGATAAACTGGCGTTTTGCCGACATATTCTTTGTTTTTCAGGAATAACGGGGACTGCCGTGGGGCCCTGTGGAACCGGTGCCGCCGGAGGTCCCCGGACTTTTTATCGATGGGGAAACCCTCGGTTTTTTCTCGGATAAGCGCAGGTGCTGGCCTGTCCCGAAGAAAGCCTCCGGTTTATCAAAAAATATTCTGTTTATCAGATTTTTTCAGATTAGTAAATCGGTTTGCGTCCGGTGAGCGGTCGATGGAACCAGTTTCAGCGGACGATAGCCGCGGGGTCTTCGCGACCCGGAGTCCGGGATGGCTTGGGGGCGCTCCTCGGGGGTCGGAGCCTTGCGAGTGGCGCTCGGCCCTGTCCCGACGGCTGTCCCAGCACCCGGGCACTTCTGTCCCAACGGCCGGGCACTCTCGCCGTCACCCCGGTCGGGCACGTTTGCTGCCGCCCGTTTGCCGTCGCACCCCCCTCCCCCGCCTGAACGCGTCTGGGGGCGGCCCCCTCGGCACCTGAACGCGGTCAGGGGCGGATTCGGGGCGCCTGAACACGGACGAGG
>CBCSOI010000265.1:0-2805 GCA_965141595.1 uncultured Atopobiaceae bacterium
GACACGGCGGGACAGGACCACGTTGTTGCGGTTGCGGTCCATCTCGATGACGCGGGCCTCGATGCGGGTGCCGAGGTAGGCGTTGAGGTCCTTGACGCGACGGAGGTCGACGAGGGAGGCGGGCAGGAAGCCGCGGAGGCCGATGTCCAGGATCAGGCCGCCCTTGACGACCTCGATGACCTCGCCCTCGACGTTCTGGCCGTTGTTGAAGTCCTCCTCGACGCGGTTCCAGGCACGCTCGTACTCGGCGCGCTTCTTGGAGAGGATGAGGCGGCCGTCCTTGTCCTCCTTCTGAAGGACCAGGGCCTCGATGGTCTCGCCCATGGCGACGATGTCCTCGGGGTTGGCGTCCTTGCGGATGGAGAGCTCGCGGACGGGGATGACGCCCTCGGACTTGAAGCCGATGTCGAGCAGGACCTCGTCGCGCTCGATCTTGACGACGGTGCCCGTCACAAGGTCGCCCTCGTCGAAGTCGGTGATGGTGCCGTCGATGAGGTTGTTCATCTCCTCATCGCTGACGTCGTCGAACGAGAAGACGGACGAGTTCTGAATCTCACTCAAAGGTGGACCCCTTTCAAAAACACGGGGCCCCGATGGTCATGGGCTTCGCCTGCAGAGCGTCCGGTTGGATAAACCCTTGCTCGACGTCTGAAATCGCATGCTCGGGGGCCGACAGATACTGTGTGCGGGCGTCCGACCCACACGTTCGATAGATTACCGTGACCAGCCGCACCTTTTCAAGGCCCATACCGACAATCCTGTGGTGAATTCACGGTGTGTCCCGGCACGGCGCCCCAGAGGCCCTCCCCGCCCCCCTCCGGGCATCCCCCGTTCTATCATGGCAGGGGATTGAAACGGTTCAGCAGAGAGGGGCCCCATGGCCACCATCCAGCAGGTCGCGGCCCTCGCGGGCGTCTCCACGGGCACGGTGTCGCGCTACCTCAACGGCGCCAGGGTCAAGGACTCCACCCGGGAGCGCATCGACGCGGCCGTGGCCGAGCTCGGCTACCACCGCAACCTGCTGGCGGGCAGCCTCCGGAGCCGCAGGAGCCGCTCCGTGGGGCTCCTCGTCAACAACATGCTCAACCACTTCGCCACGAGCGCCATCGCCGCCATCGAGCGCGAGATGGAGCTCGGCAACTACATCATCCTGCTGGCGGGCTTCCGCAACGACCCCGCCGTCTTCGAGCAGAAGCTCGAGCTGCTCCTCGACCGGCAGGTGGACGGCATCGTGCTGTTCGAGGGCGACGCCGCCTGGTCGCCGGGCAGGCTCGTGGAGCGCTCCGGCATACCGGTCGTCTCGGTCTCGTCGACCTACGACTCCCCCTGCGTCGACTCCGTGGTCGCCGACAGCCGCGCCAGCGCGCGCCGCGTGGCCCGTGAGATGCTGCGGGCCGGCCACGAGCGGCTGGGCGTCATCGCAGGCCCCCAGCATGAGCACGTGTCGTTCGAACGCCTCGAGGGGATCCGCGAGGCCGTGGCCGAGGCCGGCCTGCCGGAGGACAGCCTCACCGTGCACCTGGGCGACTACTCGCGCGAGAGCGGGTACGCGGGGCTGGTGGACCTCGTAGAGGGCCACGGCCTCGACACCGTGTTCTGCTGCAACTACGGCATGGGCCAGGGCGCGCTCCAGGCCGTGGCCGAGCGCGGGCTCGTGATCGGCGAGGACCTCAACTACGCGAGCTACGACTACTTCGACCTGGCGTCGCTGTTCTACCCCCGCATCACCACCATCTGCCCGCCCACGGGCGCCATCGGCACCTACGCGGCCTCGCACCTGCTCGAGCTCATCGAGGCCGGCGAGACCGCCTGCGGCAAGGTGAAGACGTTCCCCGACATGATCTCGTGGCAGCCCTCCTTCACGGGCATCGACCCCGCGCTGCTCGGCGGGGTCGAGGAGGCCTAGGGCGGCCCCCCCTCTCTCCCGGCACCTGAACGCAGTTGAGGGCGACCCTCTCCGCACCTGAACGCGATTGAGAGCGGATTTCGCACGCCTGAACGCGGTTGTGGGCGCCCCGGGGCGCTTCCGCACGCACGCAGTCGCCCTCAACCGCGTTCAGGTGGGGTAAGGGTGGGGTATGGGTGGGTCGCGGGGTCGGCCTCGGTCTAGGTCTAGGCCTCGGCCCCGATGCCCGCGCGCTCGGCCAGGCGGATGAGGCGCTCGGAGAGGATCTTGAAGTCCTCGCCGCTCATGAGCTGGTCCTCCGCGTGGATGAGCAGGATGTCCACCGGTGCGGCCTCGCCCTGCGCCGCCTGGGTCACCAGCGCCGTGTGCACGCCGTGGGCAGCGGTGAAGAAGGCGTCACCCTTCTCGGCCTTGGCGCGGGCCTCGTCGAAGGAGCCGTCGCAGGCGAGGTCCATGGCCTCCACGTAGCAGCTCCGGGCCATGCCCACCTGCGAGATGATCTCGAAGCAGGACAGGTGAAGGCTCTCGTTCTCTTCCATGGGTTCTCTCCCCTTCTCTCCCCTTCTCCCTGGGTCGGTATCTGCGTCGTGCCCCGTCCCCGGGGCACGGTGGGCATCACTCCCCGGCGTCGGACAGCCGGGCCTCCACGACGTCGAGCATGGCCTCCATGCGCCTCCTGGCACGACGGGCGTAGAGCCGCTGCATGATGCGGCCGTTGAGCGAGCCCAGGGCCGAAGGCGCCTCGAAGGATTCCTCGTAGGAGAGGGTCGACCCGCCGTCGGCCGGATCCACCTCGTAGCGCACGGTGTTGACGCCGTCGGAGCTCGTGAAGGAGGCCTCGTACACGCGAGGGGCCTCGAAGGCCTCGACGCGCACGGTGACGGTGCGCGAGGCGCCCA
>CBCSOI010000266.1:0-2794 GCA_965141595.1 uncultured Atopobiaceae bacterium
CTCCACGCCGTCGGCGCGGCCGTAGCGGCCCCAGAAGCGCATGGCCTCGATGTCGTCGGCGCCGGCCGCCTTGCCGTCGCACGAGCCCGCCGGGTAGAAGGGCACGTTCCACACGGCCGCCGGGTCGTCGGCCCAGTACTGCGGGTCGACGTCGTAGTGGCTGCAGATGGTGCGGCTCGACGGGTTGTCGTAGCCCGTGTAGACGTCGTAGGTGTCGGCGAGCATCCTCTTGGCGAGCTCGACGTCGATGGAACCGGAGTGGCGCTCGATGAGCTCCATCCAGCGCTGGCGCCGGGCGCCGGTCTGCTGGCGCGGGTCGTTGAAGCCGTTGTCCTTGCACTCGAGGTTGCGGATGCGCGGGTCGAACACGGCGTTGCAGCCGAAGAAGCAGCCGTCGTGGGTGCGGTCGAGGGACTGGAACCTGAGCCCCTGCTCGTAGCGGGCCACCTCGCCGGTCTTGGTGTCGGCGATGAGCCACGCGTTGGCGTAGCCTCCGTTGTTCCCCTCATCGATGATGCGCACGAAGTCGTCGATGGAGTCGGCGTACTGCACGGCATTGCGGGCTCGCACGTACTCGGGCACGCCGGAGTCGTCGTAGCCGGAGAAGCCGGCCAGCGTGGTCTCGGTGACGGCCAGACCGGCGTCGGTGACGTAGTAGTCGGTCATGGAGTCGAGGTAGCACGGCACGGTCTGCATCACGATGCGGTGACCCTCGTCGGGCGTGATGTCGAGGCAGACGTTGAAGTACTGGCCGCTCCAGAACTCGTCGAACGACTCGTGGGCGATGACGGGCCGGCCGTCGACGGTGGCTGCGCCCGTGGCGACGATGGCCGAGCAGTGCGACGCCTTGTGGGTGAGGATGTTGTCGGGCATGGCGCCCACGACCTTGGCGGCGTTGAGCGGCCACCAGTAGCCGGTGACCTCGTAGTAGCCGTTCCAGCCGATGAGGTCGTCGACCGTGGAGGGCACGCCGGCCGCCGTGAGGCCGTCGGCCATGCCCCGGAGCTCGTCCATGAGGCGCTCGGGGATCCTGTCCTTGTGCAGGCGCACGGCCTGCTCGCAGAACCACTGGTAGCTCATGCCGTAGGTCTGCAGCGTCATGTAGTCGTACACGCGGAGGGCGTCGGCGTACTCGTCCGCCAGCAGGTAGCCCTCCTGGAACCCGCACTCGTAGGGGGTGCCCGACACCTTCACGTGGTGCCATCCGGCCACGTCGGTGCGCGACGCCCTATCCACCATGGCCTGTTGCTTCTCCGTGAGCCCGCCCATGGGACCTCCTCATCGCAATCCTGTGTTCGAATGAAGTGGTTCCCAAAAAAACGTCGTGAAACGTGAGGTCTGTCCTCGCAATATCGAAAAATACAGACATAATCTTTATTATTATTTTCAGGATAATAAATAAAGAGGGCCCGTCACCGATTATGGCAAACGGCTGAAAAACGGGGCGGGACATGTTGCATCGTTTGCAAAAAGGGCCGCCCGTGGAGAAAGCGTGTGGACGCCTGTGCCGCCGACTCAGGCGGCCAGGGCGAGGGCCACGAAGCTGCAGGCGGAGGCGAGACCCACGGCCACGATGGCGACCATGAGGGCCTTCTCCCAGCGCCTGAGCTCGCCCATGGTGCCCGACTGCCTGAGCCCCACGGTGAACAGGGGCAGGCCCAGGGCGAAGATGATGCTGGCGAGCATGAGGTTCTCCACACCGGCCGCGAGCAGGAGCACGACGCCGAAGCAGCATCCGGCGACGCCGGTGACGAGGGCCCTCCCCCGCCTCACGCCGTCGGGCCAGCGGTCGCCCGTCGCGGCCTCCTTCACGAGGAAGAGGCAGCAGAAGAAGTAGGCCGGCACCGTCATGACCGAGGTGATGGAGACCATGGTGTCCCAGGCCTCGGAGCCCAGCACGCAGGCGAAGACGAGGAAGAACTGGGTGAGCGCCGCGCAGGCGAGAAGCGAGCGCCCCGGTGCGCCGTAGCGGTTGCGCTCGGTGAAGCGGGCCGGGAAGATGCCGTCGGCGGCGGCCGACGTGGGCATCTGGCCCTGCATGCACATCCAGACGAGCCAGGACGAGAGGATGGAGACGATGATGCCCACCGACACGAGCCCGCGGCCCCAGCCCCCCACGAGGTCGGAGAGGATGGCGGCGGTGGAGGGCGAGTCCATGGCCGCGATCTCGCCCTGCACGTAGATGCCGTAGGGCACCGTGGAGACGAGGACGTAGAAGACCAGGGCGAGGCCGAGGGCGAGCGTCACGGCGCGGCCCACGGCCCTCTGGCTCGTGGCGTCGCCCGACACCACGACGGCGCCCTCGACGCCGATGAACACCCAGAGCGTCACCATCATGACGGAACCCACCTGGGCGAACAGGCCGTCCGCCGTGCCGCCCGGGGCGGACGACGCCGCACCGAGGAAGTCCCCGGAGAAGGTGGCCGGGCTGAAGCTCGCGAGGCAGACGACGATGAAGACCACCACGGGCACGAACTTGGCCACGGTGCCCACGATGTTGACCACGGAGGCCTGCTCCACGCCGTGGCGGGCCAGGGCGAAGACGCCCCACACCACGCAGGAGGCGCCGAGGAGGGCGGGCACGGTGTTGCCGGCCCCGAACGCCGGCACGACGGCCGAGAGCGTGGCCATGATGAGGACGCCGTAGGTGGCCATGGCGCAGCACGACGTGCACCAGTAGCCCAGCATGACGAGGAAGCCCACGAGCCGGCCGAAGCCACGCTCGGCGTAGGCGTAGACGCCGTTGGTGAGCTCGGGACGCACCTGCGCCAGGGTGCGGAACGTGCCCACGACG
>CBCSOI010000267.1:0-2769 GCA_965141595.1 uncultured Atopobiaceae bacterium
CCGAGAAGGCCTCCTGGGCGAGCACCGCGCCCTCGGGGTGGCAGACGGCGCACGTGGCGTCGATGGCGGCGTTGTCCTCGCGGGCGGTGAGGCGCACGAGGTACCGGCCGTCCACCGGGAGCCAGACGGACAGGCGGTCCGTGCGGTGGTCCGCGTAGACGGCCACGGAGTCGGGCGTGTCGAGGAGGTCAACATCCACCTTGTTCCTCACGATGCGGCTCACCACGCGGCCGCCCTCGGCCCTGGGCTGCAGGGCCGTGCCCTCCAGGCTCACCGCGCCGTCGTCGAAGGTGTCGGTGGGGTGCGGCCCGTCGAGGCAGATGACGTCCACGTCCAGGGTGCCGTAGAAGGTGATGCGGCGGGTGTCGGCGCGCCAGCCGTCCAGGGCGTCCTCATGCAGGGCGTCCACGGCCTCCAAGCGGGCCAGGTAGTGCTGCTCGTTGTGGGTGATGGGGCTCAAGGGCTTGAGGAACTGGTCCTCCACGAAGTAGCTCAGCGCATGCCAGTAGGCGCCGGCGGCCAACCGGCCCAGCCCCGCCACGGCGCGGACCCTCTCGGCGCCGCCCTGGGAGCCGGCCACCCGGCAGAATGCCTGGAAGAACTCGCTGAACGGGTGCCAGCGCCGGCTGGCGGCGTGGGGCAGCGTGTACATCTCGGCCACCGTGGCGGCGCAGCAGACGGCCTCGTGCACGAAGGAGTCGGGCCCGGCGATGCCGTGGACGGTGTAGGCCCGGGCGCCGCCGAGCGTGAGAAAGCGCCTGTCGGAGTCGGCCTTGGTTCGCTGGAACGCCCGGTACGCCGTGGCGATGGACGGGAGGAAGACATCGGTGCCGTAGCGGCGGAACCCCCAGTACGCGGCCGGGATGCGGCCGATGAAGTCCTCCGGGTGGTTGATGTTCCAGACGTTGGCGTAGCGCGGGCCGTGGGCGTCCCCGTCGAACGTCGTGAGGCTGCAGGCCAGCGTGTAGGTGTAGACGTGGTCGGGCGTGATGGAGAAGCCGCGGTCGCCCCAGGTGTCCAGGTCCATGCCCAGGATGTTGGAGACGGGGCCGCCACGGCTGTGGCCGCAGTTCCAGATGCGGGTGGCCGCGGTGTCCAGGCCGTGGTCGCGCAGGTAGCGCTCGAGGTTGCCCAGGCACTCCAGCTCGCTGGCGCGGAAACCCTCGTGCCAGCGGAGCGAAGCGTAGTCGCCGTCATCCACGGAATCGGCGACGTCGGCGTTGGAGAGCCACTCCATGGTGGGCGACGTCCCGCGGACCACGCAGGCCACGAGCTCGAACACCTCGCCGTCGGGGCCGGTCAGCGCCTGGTGGCCGAAGGCGTAGGCCACGAGGTTGACGTCGCGGTCGATGTCCGTGTGGTCGTCCCTGTTGCGGTGGAGAAAGGAGGAGACGTCCACGTCCCGGAAGCCGTAGGAGGCCATGGTGTCGAGGATGTAGGAGAAGCCGTTGGTCTGGCGGTTGCCGTAGGTAGCCGACGTAAGCCCCATGGACGACGTGGCCAGCAGCGGGTTGTAGCGGTCAGCCGGCAGCGTGAACCACGCGGGGTCGAAGGGCACCGTGGTGGCGAAGGGGATGTAGCCCTCCTTGGTCTCGTGCTCGATCTTGGGGTCGTCGGTGCCGTAGGAGACCTCGACGCGCCGCAGGGTGGGGCTGGCGAGGAGCTGGTCGTAGGGTATGGCGGTGTGCATGGGGTCTCCCGGGAGGTCGATGGGCGCGGGTTCGCTGGGTGGTCTCTACCCCACGGTAGGTGGCTGTCACTTTGGTCGGGCTCCTTGGGTGTCACACGTCGGGACGCCTGCGACAGGGGCACCCTGCAGGGGCACCCTGCATACTGTCCCAATGGTCGGACACTTTTGTCCCACCTCGCCGGCGACGCGGGGCCGCCCCGGTCCGAGGCCGCGGCGGGTCACCCTGTAGGGGCTGCATGCGGCGAGGCCGCCCTGTAGGGGCGCCCTGCAACGGGGCGTTGTGGCAGGGGCCCGCTGCGGGGCGGCGGGTCGCGCATCGGGGCGCCTTCGCGTGCCGAAAGCCGCCCTCCAAGGCCCCCTTGCGGCAAAAATGCGTTGGAGGGCGCACGGCACCGCGGGTCCGCGCCAGAGGGGCGTTGCAGGGCGGCCCCGCAGGGCGCCGTTGCGGAGAGACCCCGCCACGGCCCACGGGCCCCGCTGCGAACGTGCCCCCCCCCCGCTGGGACGCCCCGGCGGCACGGTCGCCGCCGCGACCTAACATCACGATCGCAATAAGAGAAGTGCCAGATGGGCCACGCACCCCAGTCACGCGCACCCCGTCGCGCGCGAGGAGCGCCGCCCCCTCTGCCACATCCGGTAGCATGGGGCGCGACATGGCGGCGACGGCGAGGAGGGGCCCATGGCCGGGACGCGCGGCTATCTCACGTTCGGGGAGGTGCGGTTCTCCGTGCTGCGGCACTTCGAGGCCCGGCGGTTCTCATACGCCGCCGCGCTGCTCCGCGACGCCGAGCCGCCGGCGCCGTTCGACCTGGACCTCGGCGCCCCCACCCAGCAGGAGCTGGACGCCGACCCGCAGCCCTGGCTCGAGGCCGCCGACGAGCTCGACCGCGGCATCGCCGAGGCGCGTCTCCCCCACACGTCCGTCCCGCTCGACAACCCCCTCACCGGCTCCCCCGTCGAGCTGCCGGCAGCCCTCGTCGGCCTCGCCCCGGAGGACGTCTCGCGCCTCTCGGGCCCCTTCTCGGCCACGATGTCGCGGCTCAACGCCCATGCCCGCGCCTTCCGCCCGTACGGTCCCT
>CBCSOI010000268.1:0-2766 GCA_965141595.1 uncultured Atopobiaceae bacterium
CCTCATCCGTGTTCAGGCGGGCGAAATCCGCCCCTGACCGCGTTCAGGTGGGGAGGGGGTCGCCCCCAGACGCGTTCAGGTGGGAGAGGGGCGCCGAGAGGGGGCGCCGAGAGGTGGCGCCGAGAGGGCCGCCTGTCCCAGCACTCGGACACTTTTGTCCCACCCTGTCGGTCGCAACCGTATGGTCGTCTCGGCCCCTTTCCCGCCGCGACCGCTCCGGCCCCCACAACGTATCGACGGCCATCGGGGTGTTGCTTTTTCCCTCAGATTGCTGTAAGAAAGCAGAGAATGTCCCTTAAACACAGTTGAATCGAGGGGAGACCCCATGGCGACTCCGAGCGCCGGCACCCGTTTCCGCAGGGTGCGCACCGCCGTCACGTTCCTGCTCGCTCTGATCCTTGCAGCCGGTGCCCTGATGTCGGTGCCTGCGCAGGCCTTGGCGGTCGATTGGGGCACCTACCTGGCCCAGCAGTGGCAGGGGTGCGAGGACACCTTCGCCGCCCTCGACCGCGACACCGGCCTGACCCCTTGGGACGGCTCGGCGTCGCAGCCCGCGTCTGGCTCGGGCACGGCCGCCGACCCGTGGCTCGTGGGCACCCCGGCCGAGCTCAGCTGGGTCATGCACAACGCCCCGGGTGCCCAGAAGAGCCTCCGTCTCACGGCCGACCTCGACATGGGCGGCCGGGCCAAGCGTGCCTGGGCCCCCGCGACCGGCTTCGACACCGGCACCGTCCTCATCGACGGCGCGGGCCATACCGTCTACAACCTCTACGTCACGGGAGCGGGTGGCGCCTCCAATGCCCCGGGCCTCGCGTTCATCTCCTCGGTGAACAACCCGTCCTTCACCATGAGGGATGTCACCTTCCGGTTCTGCGAGGTCCGCAGCTCCGGCGGCTACAACCAGGCCGTCGCCGTGGGCTACTTCGTGCGCGGCCTCGTGGACAATGTGGGCGTGGAGGACTCCATCGTCAAGGGCGGCAACTTCGTGGCAGGCCTCCTCGTGGGCTGGGACACCGGTTATGCCGCCGTCGACGGCAACGGCAACAAGCTTGATGCCCCTACCGGCTCGTTCATCAACCGCTGCCGCACCGTGCGCGTGTACACCTATGGCGCCAGCTGCATCGGCAACTTCATCGCACCGCTCTGGGGCGGTACCGTCACCAACTCCTACGCCGAGGGCGGCGTCACCATCTCCACCGGCGGCCACTCCGGTGGTTTCGTCTCGTGTCCCGGCTACTGCTACGTCGAGAACTGCTTCTGCAACATCACCATGTACGGCAACACCCAGACCGGCGTCTTCAGCGGCGTGAACCACTTCAACAACGCCTTCGTGAACTGCGGGGCATCCGGCGTGGTCGAGGGCACCAACCAGGTAGGCGGCTTCGTGGGCGACGCCACGAGGGGCACCTCCTCCGCATACCCCTCCCAGTACACCGACTGCTACTCCACCACCATGGTGGGCATGCAGTCCTCCGCCAACAACATGGGCGGCTTCGTGGGCAGCACGGACGGCAACATCCGCTATACCGACTGCTACGCGGCCGGTGAGGTGGGCGCCCTCACCACCGTCGGCAACTCCGCCACGGTCGGCGGCTTCATGGGCGCCAACGGCGGCTCCGTCTTCACCCACTGCTACTTCGACAAGCAGACCAGCGCCATGGACGTGCGCACGGCAGACACCGACGCGGGCATCAGGGGCCTGCTCACCAAGGAGATGACCGGCCCCGACGCCCTCGCCAACCTCGCCGGGCTCTCCGGCGACGTGTGGATGGCCAAGGACGGCGTCTACCCGCAGCTCCAGCGGTTCGCCAACCCGGCGGAGTTTCCCGCCGACCGCCGGAACAACATGAGGGCCAACTCCATGGCCTCCGTATGCACGGCCATGCTCTACCCCTCCAACGGCGACTATGAGGACACCGCCTACGACTCGGTGCGCAACATCACCTACGTGTTCCCCCTCACCAACGACGCCATGGTCAACGACCCCAGCTTCGCCGTGAGCTGGGAGGCCGACGAGATCTACAGCGACGTCGTGGGCGATCACGACGTGCCCGTGGTCGTGCTCGACGAGAACACCTACGAGGTCAAGAGCCTGGCCCCCGGCGTGGGTTGGACCACCGTGCGCGTGGTCTACACCGACCCCGGCACCGGCGAGCAGACCGTGGGCTCCCGCCGCCTGCGCCTGGTGCCCACGACCACGCTGTCGCTGGCCACCTCCCGCGGCATCGACCACGTGGCCTACGTGGCCCGCGAGGGCGCCCGCCCGCTGCCGGTGAACGTGGACGAGGGCTTCGTCTCCTATGACCACCGCCTCGGCGTGAACTTCTCCACCGGCAATGCCATCCAGCTGGGCAACGGCCAGCTCAAGCAGGAGGGCTTCCCTGCGGGATGCGAGGACTTCACCGATGTGCGCCTGACAGAGGTGGGCGGCGTCGTCGACGTTGCCATGGACCGTCAGGAGGAGGACGGCACCTGGACCGAGCTCGAGCTCACCGACGACCTCAAGGCGCTCCTCCTGCGTAAACGTCACACGGAGCTCCGCGACCTCGGCCACTACCGCATGCGCTACAAGTGGTACACCTCGGGCAACAAGAACGGCGCCTACCTGGAGAGCGTCAAGTACCTGGACGTCATCGAGACCTTCGACGTCACCTACTACAGGAACGACGAGGACCTCGAGCAGCCGGCCAAGAAGGACGCCGCCGTGGAGCAGGTCATGTTCTGGCGTGCCCGCGGCTCCAGCCTGCGTACGGCGTTGGACGGCGG
>CBCSOI010000269.1:0-2762 GCA_965141595.1 uncultured Atopobiaceae bacterium
CACCCACAGCCAGGAGCCTCCATGGCACAGTCCCGCAGCACGCAGCCCAGCCCCCCGTCGCCCTTCGCCGGCTCGTCCGAGCCGCCCATCCCCGACGAGACCCTCCAGCGCTTCCCCGGGTTCGTCGAGGCCCGCGACACCGGTCGCTCGCTGCGCAAGCACTGCCCGAGGAGCTCCCTCGCCGCCTGGGACGTCGTGCCCGGCCGCACGTCGGCCTTGGACCTCATCCTCTCCCAGGAGCGCGGTCGCCTGCAGGCGCTCATCCCCGAGCGCCGCCGCCGCATGGCCGCCTCGCCCTTCGCCTACTTCCGCGCCACGGCGCTGCCCATGGCCGCGGACCTCTCCACCACGCCGTCCACCGGCCTTGTCGTCGAGGCCTGCGGCGACGCCCACATCGGCAACTTCGGCGGCTACCGGTCGCCGGAGTCCGCGCTGGTCTTCGACCTCAACGACTTCGACGAGGTCGCCCGCGGCCCGTGGGAGTGGGACGTCAAGCGCATGGTCGCGAGCGTGGCCGTCTGCGCCCGCAGTCGCGGGTTCGGCGCCGCCGCCGCCCACGACGCCGCGCTCGCCTGCGCCGCGGCCTACCGAGAGGCCATGGCGTACTTCGCCCACCAGGGGGCGCTCTCCATCTGGCACACCCACGTGGACGTCCAGGGGCTCCTCGACACCCTCTCCGCCGATGCGCCCAAGAAGGAACGCCGCCAGGTGGCCAAGGGGCTCGCCACCGCCTTCGCCAAGGACAACTCCCGCGCCTTCCGGCGCCTCGTGCGCGGGGAGGGGGCGGACCGCTCCATCGTGTTCGACCCGCCCACCATCGTGCCCCTGGACAGGTTCCTCCCCGCGGGCGACGTCGAGCGGTTCTCTCGCTCCCTTGCGGAGCTCTTCACCGCCTACCGCAGGTCCCTCGCCCCGGAGAACCAAGGGCTCATAGACCGCTACGCCTACGTGGGCGCCGCCCTCAAGGTGGTGGGCGTCGGCAGCGTGGGCATGCGCAACTGGGTGGTCGCGCTCTCCGGCCGCCAGGTGGACGACCCGCTCGTGCTGCAGTTCATGGAGGCGGGGGAGTCGTGCCTCTCGCGCTACACCGGCCTCGCGCCGCGCTACCGGGGCGGCGAGCGCGTGGTGCGCGGCCAGCGCCTCATGCAGGCCACCGGCGACGTGCTCCTCGGCTGGGCCGACGTCGCCGAGCCCGGCGCCCCCGGCCGCTCCTTCTACGTTCGCCAGCTCTGGGACTGGAAGGCAACGGTGGACCTCGAGGGGATCGACGCCGACACCCTCACGCTCTACGGCGAGCTCTGCGCCTGGACCCTCGCCCGCGCCCACGCGCGTTCCGGCGACCGCGGCGCCATCGCCGGGTACCTGGGCACCTCGGACACGGCCGACCGCGCGCTCTGCGCCTTCGCCGAGGCCTACGCCGAGCAGAACGAGTGCGACTACCGCGTCTTCATGGACCACGTCGCTGGCACGGCCGGCGCGGGGAAGGGGGAGGCCTCATGAGCCTCGGCACCGTCGACACGTATCTCACCCGCCGTCACGCCCACCGGGTGCAGCGCGAGCAGTCCGTGCCCGAGCGCGACTGGGCCCCGGTGCCCGCGGGCTCCTACACGCTCCTCGTGCTCTTCAACCTCATGGCGGCCTTCGACGAGGGCCACGCCATCCTCGCCGTGGGCCCTGCCGCGGGCGACCTCATGACCTACTCCTACTACCGCCGGGGCAACGCCCTCAGGGCCCCGGCGTCCGTGGCCTGCCTGCGGGAGCCCGAGACCTTCGCCGCCCTCCGCGAGGCCTCCGGCTGGATCGTGCACGGCGGCCCCGGCGACTGGTGGAACGAGCACGTGGACTGCGCTCTCGCCCTCACGGCCCCCGCCGACGCCGGCCGTGCCGTGGCCGCCTATGCCGAGCAGGTCAAGGCGAACCCCGGCACCTACGACCTCGTGACCCACAACTGCCTCGCCTTCGTGGAGGAGGCCCTGGCCGCCGGCGGCGTGCGCCTCACCACGGTCTCGGGGGCGGTCCTGCACACCTTCGTGCCCAAGGACGCCTTCGAGGCGGTGACCGGGGCCGTGGGCGCCACGCCCTTCCGCGCGTGGAAGTACTGGTTCGACGACGTCCCCGCGCCCGTCGACGGCCTCAGGACCATCGGCGACGACCCCGGCACCGAGCGCGGCGACGTCCCGGGCCCCGAGGCCTAGCCGCCCCGCGTCCCGCCCCCACGCTTTCCATGCCAGTCGCGCCGGCCCCGTCGCGGGGCGCGGCAAACGGGTACGTAGGCCCACAGCACACGCCCACAGGAAGGAACACCATGGCCACTGCGTTCTACGGCACCATGTCCATCGCCACGTCCGTCATAAGCGACCCCGCCTTCAAGCCACTCTGGGACGCCACCCTCGACGGCTATGACGAGGCTAGGATCACCTACGGCATCACGTCGGTCTACGGCTCAGACGAGGAGGGCGGCCGCACCGTCTACCAGGTGAGCGGCAAGACCGAGGACGGCTTCGACGAGGACGCCGCGGCCTGCCTCTGCGGCTCGCTCTCCGTGGAGGACGCCGGGCGCCTGCTCAAGGCCCTCGAGGACGCCTCCGCCGCCATCGCCTTCGACATCGACGAGTACGACGTCGACGCCGACTCCCTCACCCGCGAGAAGGCCACCGTCTCCATCGAGGGCGGCCGGGCGCACCTGTCCGACACCTCCTACGACGACGTGCCCGTGACCTCGCGCAAGCTCGTCGACATGGGCTTCGCCGACGAGTCCGAGC
>CBCSOI010000270.1:0-2754 GCA_965141595.1 uncultured Atopobiaceae bacterium
CTGGCATGTCGCCGTCGCCGAAGCGCAGCAGGCGGTCGCCCACGGCGCACCAGAGCACGGCGGCCGTGCCGAAGAGCGTGGACTGGCCCTGCTCCTCCTCCACGGCGAGGCCCAGCCAGGAGCCGTCCTCGAGGGCGGCCTCCCAGACGGCGTCGGCCTCCGCGCCCTCCAGGGGCTCGGGTACCTCGAGCGACGCGGCGTCGGGGCCCCCCAGCTCCACCGCGGCCTCGCCGCCCGCCATGGCCAGCACCCGTTGGGCGATGGCGGTGAAGCCCAGGCGCGAGAAGGCCTCGCGGGCCGTGGCCGCGTCGAAGTCCGGGAAGCGCGTCTCGGCGAGGTCCACGTCCACCGGCGCGTCGCAGCGGATGGTGGCCACCTGGCGGCTCACGAGGGCGTCCTCCCTGTGGGCCCGTAGGTTCTCGCCCATCTTGCCCTTGACCTCGTCGGCGTGGGCCAGCACCTCGTCGAGGCTGCCGAAACGCTCGATGAGCTGCTGGGCCTTCTTGGGGCCGATGCCCGGCACGCCGGGGATGTTGTCGGAGGAGTCGCCCTTGAGGCCGTAGAAGTCGGGCACGAGGTCCGGCGTGATGCCGCCGTAGAGGTCGGCCACGGCCTCCGGCGTCATGACGGCCACGTCGCTCATGCCCTTGCGGGTGGAGACCACACGCACGTGGTCGCTGGAGAGCTGGTACATGTCGCGGTCGCCGGTGACCAGCAGCATGTCGTAGCCCTGCTCGGAGCCCTCGCGGGCCAGGGTGCCCAGGATGTCGTCGCCCTCCCAGCCCTCGAGCTCCACCACCGGCACCGACAGGGCGGCCAGCAGGTCCTTCACCAGCGGGAACTGAGCCGCGAGGTCCGGGTCCATGGGCGGGCGCTGGGCCTTGTAGGCGGGCAGCAGCTCCATGCGGGCCTTGGGGCGGCCCTTGTCGAAGCACACGACGATGCCCCAGGGCTTGAAACGCTCCTCGAGCTTTATGAACATGGACATGAAGCCGAACACCGCGTTGGTGGGCGTGCCGTCGGGTGCCGTCATGTTGGCCGAGATCGCGTGGAACGCCCTGTGGATCAGGGAGTTGCCGTCGACGACGGCCACGGTCTTGCGCTGGTCTGCCATTGAACCTCCCGGATGAGCCGGTTTTTTCTGCCCATCCTACCAGCCGCGCGGCGGCACGGCCCCACCGCGGCGCCCGGCCGGCCCACGCCAGCGCCACAACGGCTGCGTAACCTCCGCGTCGCCGTGCGGTCCGCCGATGGCGACAAGGTCGAACGCCAACGGAAAAGCGCGGGAAACACGAGGCTCGTATGTTCTTACACGTCCGGCACACGGTTCTCCACTGAGAGAGAAAGCGAGAGGCCCATGGCATCCAAGGTCACCGAGGAGTACGGCACCCTGGTCTTCAACGACGCCGTCATGCAGGAGCGGCTGCCGCGCCCCACCTACAAGGAGCTTGCAAGAGTCATCAAGGAGGGGCGCCGCCTCGACCTCGACATCGCCAACGAGGTCGCCCACGCCATGAAGGAGTGGGCGCTCGAGAAGGGGGCCACCCACTACGCCCACTGGTTCCAGCCCCTCAACGGCATCACGAGCGAGAAGCACGACTCCTTCCTCGCCCCCCGCAGCGACGGCACCGCGCTCATGACCTTCTCCGGCAAGGAGCTGGTGCAGGGCGAGCCGGACGCCTCGAGCTTCCCCAACGGCGGCCTGCGCGCCACCTTCGAGGCCCGCGGCTACACCGCCTGGGACCCCACGAGCCCGGCGTTCATCAAGGACGAGGTACTCTGCATCCCCACGGCCTTCATCTCCTACACCGGCGAGGCGCTCGACAAGAAGACCCCGTTCCTGCGCTCCACCGTGGCCCTCGACGAGCAGGCCAAGCGCGTGCTCGCCCTCTTCGGCAAGAGGCCCCGCGAGGTCTCCTGCACCGTGGGCCCCGAGCAGGAGTACTTCCTCATCAAGGAGGAGGACTTCGCCCACCGTCCCGACCTCATCATGTGCGGGCGCACGCTCTTCGGCTGCCCGCCGGTCAAGGGCCAGGAGCTCGAGGAGCACTACTTCGGCGCCATCCGACCCACGGTCAACGAGTTCATGAAGGAGCTCGACGACGAGCTCTGGAAGCTCGGCGTGCCCGCCACCACCAAGCACAACGAGGTGGCCCCCTGCCAGCACGAGCTCGCCCCCATCTTCGAGCGCGCCTCCATGGCCATCGACCACAACCTGCTCACCATGGAGATGATGAAGCTCGTGGCCAGCCGCCACGGCCTCGCCTGCCTGCAGCACGAGAAGCCGTTCGACTACGTCAACGGCAGCGGCAAGCACGACAACTGGTCCATCGCCGCCGACGGCAAGAACCTGCTCGACCCGTCCGACACCCCCGAGGAGAACCTGCAGTTCCTCGTGTTCCTCTCCTGCGTGATCGCCGCCGTGGACCGGCACCAGGACCTCATGCGCTGCTCGGTGGCCTCCGCCGGCAACGACCACCGTCTGGGCGCCAACGAGGCCCCGCCGGCCATCATCTCCATCTTCCTGGGCGACGACCTCGCCGGCGTCGTGGACGCCCTGATCAGCGGCGGCTCCTACACGAGCCACGGCCACGAGGTCTTCGACGTGGGCGTGCCGCAGCTCGCCGACGTCGTGCTCGACACCACGGACCGCAACCGCACCTCGCCCTTCGCCTTCACGGGCAACAAGTTCGAGTTCCGCATGCCCGGCTCGGCGGCCTCCATCTCCTCGGCGAACATCGCGATCAACACCGC
>CBCSOI010000271.1:0-2754 GCA_965141595.1 uncultured Atopobiaceae bacterium
GCCAGAAACCGGCGTACTCCTTTCCCACATAGCCGCAGCGGATGATGGCAAAGTCCACTCCGGCGTTTTTGGCAGCCTGCCAGTTGATGGTGCCGTTGTGCTCCGAGACATCCACGCCGAAGCGTTTTGCGTCGGTCACGGTCATCAGGGACCCGCCATGCATGGCGCTCCACGTGGTGCCGTTCTTGGTCCACAGGGTGCCGGCGGCGCGTGCCGCATAGGCGGCCAAGGGCTCCTCCGACGCAGCGGTCGCGTCTTCAGAGTCGGCAGCCTCCGGATGCACCGATCCGTCGGCCTGCATGCCGTCGTCGGCAGGCAGAACCGGCTCCCCCTCCTCGAAACGCCAGCTGTTCTCCACGGTCTCGTCCCCCGCCGCCAAGGCGGGATGCGGAAGCCATACCCCGAGAAGGGCGAACGCCACTGCAACCCAAAGTACCGCATGCTGCTTCCTCATGAGTCCTCCCCACACGATCGCGAATTATCTAAAAAACTCTTATTCGTTATCCACATGAGAAAAAACGCTGATGCTGCCATACATCGACTAAGATTAACATCAGAATAACGAGGAACAGGAACGGATTCGTGCCATGGAGCTGACATCGGACTGCCTATGCCGGGGAGACCAGAAGGTCTTTATCCTGCTTGATGGCATCCCAGGGACAGAGGCGACCGCGCAGGCGCAAGACCTCAAACGCAAGACACCCGTCCCCGTTATCCTCATGCCCTTCGAGGGGGAGAGTCAGTGGGTGGCCGTGCTGCCGGACGTCCCGGACGCAGAGATCGAGTTGGAGGTGCGCACCCCCAACGGCGACGCCGGGTCCTTCCGATACACCTCGCAGCAGGCCCTTTGGCGCTCCCGCCTCAACTACCGCACCAAGCCGCAGCTCTGTGCGGCCATCCGCAACTACGATCACCGACGCATCGGCTTTTCGCTCGACAGCTGGCCCTATCAGGTCATCGCCCGTTGGAATCCCGAAGGCGTGCACCTGCGCCTCATCGTCACCTCTCCCGATCCCGCAGAAACGCCGACCGTACGCATCCGCACGTTGGACCTCGAGCCTTGGGGCCATAAGCCCGTCCTCATGGGCCTTCGTCAGATGCCCAACCCCTCCATCGAGGGCGCCAACCTGAGCCAGGCCATCTACTCCATCGAAGGCGAGCGGCCAGGCTGCAGCCTTCTCGTGGAGATGGAGAGCGCCACCGATCCCGCGCTCGACTCCTTTCGCCTCATCGACCTGGAGGAGCTTGGCCGCATCGAGACGGACACCTTCAACCTCCTCTACCGCACGGCTCAGGTCGACCCCTACTACGCCGAATGGTTCTCCCACCACCGGGCCTCGGAAGGCACGCTTGCGCTGCAACGTGCCACAGACCCCGGCGACGGCCCCCTCTTCTCGCTGGTGGTGCCCCTCTACAAGACGCCCATCGGCCTCTTCGGCGAGATGGTGGCATCCGTTGCCGCGCAGACCTACCCCCGCTGGGAGCTCGTGCTCGTGAACGCATCCCCCGAGGATGCCGGACTGAGCCAGGCGGCGAGCGAGGCCTCCCGAGCCGACAGTCGAATCAAGGTGGTGACCCTCTCGGAGAACCTGGGCATCTCCGAGAACACCAACGCCGGAATCGTCGCCGCGACGGGGGACTTCGTCGGCTTCTTCGACCACGACGACCTCATCGAGCCCAACCTGCTCTTCGAGTACGCCAAGGCCATCGCCGAGAACCCGAGCACCGACATGCTCTATTGCGACGAGGACAAGCTCTTCCCCGACGGGTCCCTCGGCGAGCCCTACCTCAAGTCCTGCTTCAACATCGACCTCCTGAGGTCCAGCAACTACATCTGCCACCTGCTGTGCATCCGCAAAACGCTGCTCGACAGGCTCCCTCCCATCACCCGCGAGCTCGACGGTGCCCAGGACCATGCCATGGCGCTCGCCGCCTCCGAACAGGCGCGGCACATCCACCATGTGGCACGGGTCCTCTACCACTGGAGGGCAACACCCGGCTCCACGGCGGCCGACGCGTCGGCCAAGGACTATGCCAGCGATGCCGGGGTCCGCGCCGTCAAGGCCCATCTGGAGCGTCTCGACATCCCGGCACGTGTGGACAAGGGCGAGTTCCCCTTCACGTACCGGGTGAAGTACACCGTCCCCTCCCCTGCTCCCCGCGTCACCGTGGTCATCCCGAGCAAGGATCACGCAGACGTGCTGGAACAATGTGTGAGCTCGATCTTCGGGAAGACGGCCTACCCCGCCTTTGACGTGCTAGTGGTGGACAACGGCAGCTACGAGAACGAGACGTTCGCACTTTACGAGCGTCTGCAGGAGGAGCACCCGGACAGCTTCTCCACCGTGGACGCACCGGGGCCGTTCAACTTCAGCCACCTGGTGAACGTGGGCGTCGAGCAGGCCCGCGGCAGCTACGTGGTGCTCCTCAACAACGACACCGAGGTCATCGACGGCGAATGGCTCGAGGAGCTCGTGGGTACGTGCTCGCGCGACGACGTGGGTGCCTGCGGCGTGAAGCTCCTCTACCCCGATGGGACCGTCCAGCACGGCGGCGGGTTCATCCGCGACACCGAGGCGCAGCACTACGGCATCAACGTCGACGGCGGGGAGAGCGGCTACTTCCACCTGCTCTCGCTGCCGCAGGACATGTCTCTCGTCACCGCGGCGTGCGTGATGGTGCGCAAGGACCGTTGGGGGCAGGTAGGAGGCTTTGACGAGGAGCACCTGTCGGTGGCCTACAACGACGTTGACT
>CBCSOI010000272.1:0-2751 GCA_965141595.1 uncultured Atopobiaceae bacterium
GGTACGTCCTGCCGTTCCTCGCGGCCCAGCCCATGCTCTTCGCGGCGTGCCGCCTCTCGGCGTGCGGGCCCCGGCCGCGGTAGGGGCCTGTGTCCCCTGACGGCACAACGGCGGCGTCGCACCTGTCATACTTGCACCCGAACGCGTCGCCGAGAGGAGCTCACATGGAGAGGACCGAGGACGTCCCCGACGTCGTCGTCATCACGGGCATGAGCGGTGCCGGACGTACCGAGGCCATGCACACGTTCGAGGACCTGGGCTACTACGTCATCGACAACCTGCCCCCCTCGCTGCTGCTCCCGCTGACCCGCGTCGTTGGCATCGACTCGGGCGTGGGCAGGCACCTGGCCGTGGTCTGCGACCTCCGCAGCCAAGGGCTCTTCGACGAGCTCCAGGACTCCCTTGCCGAGCTCGCCGACCACGAGCTCTCCTCGGCCCTCATCTTCCTCGACAGCTCGGACGAGGTGCTGCGCCGCCGCTACGCGCTCTCGCGCCGCCGCAACCCCATCGCCAAGGAGGGGGAGAGCAACCTCGCCGCCATCGCCCGCGAGCGCACCCAGCTCGAGGACGTGCGCCACCGCGCGGACTACGTCGTCGACACCTCCAACCTGCGCCCCATCGAGCTGCGTCGCCGCCTTCAGGGCCTCTTCTCCGAGCTCACCGACCAGCAGCTCATGGAGGTCCACGTCTTCTCGTTCGGCTTCAAGTACGGGATGCCCGAGGAGGCCGACCTCATGATCGACGTGCGGTTCCTGCCCAACCCCTACTGGGACCCGGATATGCGACGGCTCACGGGCAAGGACGAGCGGGTGCGCTCCTTCGTGCTCGACCACCCGCAGACGTGCTCGTTCCTGGATGCCTGGGAGCACCTGCTCGACTGCGTCATGCCCGGCTACGTCGCCGAGGGCAAGAGCTCGCTGTCCATCGGCGTGGGTTGCTCCGGCGGCCAGCACCGCTCCGTGGCCCTGGCCGAGGCGACGGCCGAGCACCTGGAGGCCGAGGGCTACCGCGTCACGGTGTCCCACCGCGACCTCCACCGCGCGCAGCGGGGCTGACCATGTCGTTCACCGCCGAGGTCAAGGACGAGCTCTCCCGCGTGGAGGGCGGCCCCGAGGCAGACGTCTCTGAGCTCTCCGCCCTGATGCGGGTCTGCGGCACCCTCTCGTTCTACGGCTCGGGCGCCTACGCCGTGCGCGTGACCACCGAGACCGGCGCCGTGGCCCGCACCGTCATCCGCCTCTCCCACAAGGTGTTCGAGCTCGACACGCAGCTCACCGTCCGCCGCTCCGTCCTGCACAAGACCCGCAACTACCTCATCGAGATCCGCGACCAGCCCGGCCTCGAGGACGCCCTCGTGGGGCTCGGCGTGCTCGTGCCCGGCCGCGGCCTTGCCTCGGGCGTCCCCGAGCAGGTGGTCTCCACGCCCGGGCGACGGGCCGCCTTCCTCCGGGGCGCCTTCATGGCCGGCGGGTTCATCGCCGACCCCCGCGGCGACTTCCACCTCGAGATGGCCGTCACCGGCGAGGCCCTCGCCGAGGCCCTCGTCTCCATATGCCGTGGCGCCGGCGTCCAGGCGCGCCTCAACCGCCGTCGGGGCGCGTTCGCCATCTACATCAAGAGCTTCGACGACATCGTGCGGTTCCTCCTCGTGGTGGGCGCCGCGCGCACGGCCCGCGCCGTCTCGAACGTGCGCCGCATGAAGTCCGTGAAGAACGACGTCAATCGATCTGTGAACGCCGAGATGGCCAACGCCCGCCGGGCGTCGGGGGCGGCCGCCGAGCAGCTCGCCCTCATCGACCGCATAGAGGCCGGGCCCGGCCTCGACGGCCTGCCGCCCGCCCTGCGGTCCTTCTGCGACCTCCGCCGCGAGTACCCGGACCTGCCCCTGGCGGAGCTCGGGCGCCGCGCCTACCCGCCCCTTTCCAAGTCGGCCCTCTACCACCGGGTGCTCAGGCTCGAGGCCCTCGACGAGGAGTGGGGGGCCGGTGGGGGAGGCCAGCGGCCTTCCGGCGCAGATGGATAAACTACAACAAATATTCCTTTCGCATCCGCGCCCCCGATTCAAAGTTGTCCACCGTCTCATAGACAATCGTGGCGCCTAACTGCAGATTCAGAGACATTTGTGGGTTCTCGGTCCCGATGTGCCCCAAAGGGGTTACTATGCACGCAGTGGTTCAAGTCATGGCCCTCGGGCCCGGCCGAGAAGATCGGTCCGGGAGGGGCCGCGAAAGGAGAAGCGCATGGCAGTCAAGGTTGCGATTAACGGTTTCGGTCGCATCGGCCGTCTGGCCTTCCGTCAGATGTTCGGCCACGAGGGCTCCGAGATCGTCGCGATCAACGATCTCACCAGCCCCGACATGCTGGCCTACCTGCTCAAGTACGACTCGACCCAGGGCAACTACGCCCGTGACCACAAGGTCGAGGCCGGCGAGGACTCCATCACCGTCGACGGCAAGACCATCAAGATCTACAAGGAGGCCGACGCCCACAACCTGCCGTGGGGCGAGCTCGACGTCGACGTCGTCCTCGAGTGCACCGGCTTCTACACCTCCAAGGCCAAGGCCCAGGCGCACATCGACGCCGGCGCCAAGAAGGTCGTCATCTCCGCTCCGGCCGGCAACGACCTTCCCACCATCGTCTACAACGTCAACCATGACATCCTGACCGCGGACGACGACATCATCTCCGCCGCCTCCTGCACCACCAACTGCCTCGCCCCGATGGCCAAGGCCCTGAACGACTACGCCCCCA
>CBCSOI010000273.1:0-2750 GCA_965141595.1 uncultured Atopobiaceae bacterium
CGGCGCCGTCGTGTTCCTCGTCTCCCCCAGCACCAAGACCGGCATCGTCCAGCTCTTCGACGCGCTCTCCGGTGGCCGCTACGGCTACGCCGCCGCCATCGCCGTCGTGCTCATCGCCATAACCCTCGCCGTGGACCTCGTCTCATGGCGCCTGGCGGGAAGGGGTCGTCGCTGACATGTTCCTCCAGCTCACCGGACTCACCAAGCGCTATGGGGACACCACCGTGGTGGACGCCATGGACCTCGGGGTGGAGCGGGGCTCCATCTGCTGCCTCCTCGGCCCCTCGGGCTGCGGCAAGACCACGACCCTGCGCATGGTGGGCGGCTACCTCTCCCCCGACGCCGGCACCGTGTCGGTGGACGGCACGGACATCACGGCGCTGCCCCCGGAGGAGAGGCCCGTCTCCACGGTGTTCCAGCCCTACGCGCTGTTCCCACACATGACGGTGCTCGAGAACGTGGCATACGGGCTCAAATGCCACGGCGCGGGCCGCGCCGGGCGCCGCGCCGAGGCCGCCTCCATGCTGGCCTCCGTTGCCATGGGCGGGTTCGAGGACGCCTACCCCGGCGAGCTCTCCGGCGGCCAGCAGCAGCGCGTGGCCCTGGCCCGCTCCCTCGTGCTCCACCCCAAGGTGCTGCTGCTCGACGAGCCCCTCAGCAACCTCGACACCGGGCTCCGCGCCACCATGCGCGACGAGATCCGCTCCATCCAGCGCGAGCACGGCCTCACCATGCTCTTCGTCACCCACGACCGCCGCGAGGCCATGGCGCTCGGCGACACCGTGGCGGTGATGGACGGCGGGCGCATCCTGCAGCAGGGCACTCCCGAGGAGGTCTACTTCCACCCGGCGGACGAGTTCTGCGCCCGCTTCCTCGGCCCCGTGGACGAGCTACCCGGCCCGGACGGCCCGGTCTTCGCCCGCGTGGAGGACGTCGCCGTGGTCCCCTCGGGCCCGTGGGAGGGCACGGTGGAGTCATGCACCTTCCTGGGCGACGAGCTCTCCTACGAGGTGTCCGTGCAGGGGCACCCCGTCTCCATCCGGTCACAGAACCAGGAGCGCCTCGCCGTGGGCGCGACCGTGTTCCTAGACATAACGCACAGGCTCGATTGGAAAGGACAAGCGTGATGAAGCTCAACGTCTCGAGAAGGTCGTTCGTCGGCGCGGCGGCGGCCATCGTGCCCATGGCGGCCCTCGCCGGATGCGGCGGCAACGCGGCCTCCGACGGCGGCGAATCCCAGGACCAGGGGGCGTCGTCGGACAAGACGCTCCAGGTGGTCTGCACCAACGAGTCGTACAAGGCCCTGTTCGACATGTTCACCAAGGACAAGGGCATGCCCGTGGAGTTCGTCTCCATGTCGAGCGGAGACGTCCTCTCCAAGCTCCGCGCCGAGGGGGGCACCCCCAGCGCCGACCTGTGGTTCGGCGGCGGCATCGACTCCTTCATGGCCGCGGCCGCAGACGGCCTGCTCGAGGCCGTGGACTTCCCGGACGCCGACAGGTTCGCCGAGGGGTTCAAGAGCCCCGACAACTACTGGTTCTCCAAGGGCGTGACCGTGGTGGGCTTCATCGCCAACGACGACCTGCTCAAGGAGAAGGGCGCCGCCGCGCCGGCCGCCTGGACCGACCTCGTGAAGCCCGAGTACAAGGACGAGATCGTCATGAGCTCGCCCGCCGTCTCCGGCACCAACTACGCCGCCGTGGCCGCCATCCTGCAGACCATGGGCGAGACCGACGGCTGGAGGTACCTCGAGGAGCTCAACGCCAACATCCCCTTCTACACCAAGCGCGGCAGCGACCCGTCCACCCGCGTCTCCCAAGGCGAGATCGCCGTGGGCATCACCTACCTCGACCGCACCCTCGACGACCTGCTCACCGACGGTATCCACACCATCCAGCCCACGGACGGCATGCCCTACATGCCCGACGGCGTGGCCGCCTTCAAGGGAGCCGCCAACGTGGACGGCGCCAAGGAGTTCATCGAGTGGCTCTTCTCGAGCGACGAGAACCTCAAGGAGCTGGCCGCCATCGACAAGAAGAACACCATCAAGCTGTGCATCCCGTCCCTCGAGGGCGTGGAGCTGGACTTCGACGAGAAGGCCCTCATGAAGGAGGACATCTCGCAGTTCGGTGAGATGCGCGACGCCGTCCTGGAGAAGTGGGACCAGATGACCAGCGGCAAGGAGGTCCAGGAGGGCTCGAAGTAGGGCCGTCCCAGAACCCCTCGACGCAAGGCCCCCGGCGAGCGGATGTCCGCCCGCCGGGGGCCCTCCATTTGACGCCTGATGTGACAGCGGTGCCTGGCCCATCTGCCACTTCGCATGTTGCGATATCCATCGGGAGGGTCCGGGCGCCCGCCAGGCCGGCGGTGCGCCCGGACCCTCCCGCCGTGGGACAAAAGTGCCCGGATGTTGGGACAAAAGTGTCCGGGTGGTGGGACAGGGACGGCGGTCAGCGCACGCGGATGCGGGCGACACCCTCCCCTGCCGCGACCGTGCGGCCCACGGTGCAGGCCGCCAGGACGCGCCCGTCGGCCGCCAGGGCCGCCACGAAGGCGTCCGCCTCGTCGGCGGGCACGGCGAACAGCAGGCCGCCGGAGGTCTCGGGGGTGAAGAGCAGGTCGAGGAGCGCGAGCTCGGTGTCGCCGCCGTCCACGAAATCCGCGGCGAAGTGGCGGTTGCGGTAGGTACCGGCGGGCAGCAGGCCCAGCCTCGCCGCCTCCAGGGCGCCGGGCAGCACGTCGAAGGCGCC
>CBCSOI010000274.1:0-2737 GCA_965141595.1 uncultured Atopobiaceae bacterium
CCGTGGCCGTCAAGCTCTCGTTCGACGGCCTGGTGGACGCCCTCAACAACGGCCAGATCGACGTCATCATCGCCGGCATGAGCGACACGCCCGAGCGTCGCCAGTCCATCGACTTCTCCGACCCCTATATCGAGGACGGCATCGGCATCTTCGTCATGAAGGGCTCCCCCTACGAGGGTGCCACGAGCCTCTCCGACTTCGCCGGCGCCACCGTCATGGGCCAGAAGGCCACCCTCTACGACGACGTCATCGGCGAGGAGATGCCCGACGCCACCCACGCCAACCCCGTGGACACCATGCCCGCCGTCCTCGCCCAGCTCGCCCAGGGCGCCGTGGACGCGGTCACCTACCCCAAGATGAACGAGGAGGGCTACATGCGCTCCAACGAGAACCTCGTCCCCATCCAGTTCGCCGAGGGCAAGGGATTTGCCACCACCAATCCGGCTTCCGTGGGCTACGCCAAGGACTACGAGAACGCCGACGCCGTGAACGACGCCGTGAACGCCATCTCCGACACCGAGCGCCAGGAGATCTGGACTGCCGCCTGCGACCGACAGCCCGCCTAAGACCCGTGACACCTCGGGGCCCACGGCCCCGTCCCCGCCTGTGAGAGCGTCGGGTGCCCCGGTGGCGCCCGACGCTCCTCTGCCATCGACAAGGAGCGCACCATGGCCCTAGGAGTACCCGACCCAGAGCTCGAGGAGGCCGTCCTCGAGGAGGAGGGTAACCTCCATCCCTATGCCGAGCCATTGCCCGAGGGCGCCGGCTTTTTCCGCCGCCTGGCCCACTTCGTCAAGAGCGACCACCCCTACGTGCTGCTCGGCACGAGCGCCGTGGCCGCCCTCGCCCTCGCCTGCACCCTCGGCACGCCCCTGGGCGCCGCCGGCGCCGTCCTGTCCGCCGTGTGCTTCGCGTGGCTCGCCCTCTCCCTCGTGGCGCTCGTGTTCAAGGTGGCGCTGCGCAGGGGCTACCGCGGCCGCTGCCCCATCGCGCGCCCGGGCCTCCGCCGACCCTTGCGCTATCTCAGCTACCTCGTGTGGGCGTGCGCCGCGGCCCTGCTCTGCATGGGCCCCGTGGCGGGCTTCGTGGCGCTCTGCCAGGGCGCGATCGCCAGCCCCACCAACCCCACGGGCTTCCTCGAGAGCGCCGTCTACATGCTCTACAACGGCCGCCAGCTCTTCATCACCGGTGTGACCACCACCATCGAGCTCGCGCTCTTCGGCACGGTCATCGCGTTCTTCCTGGCGCTGCTCCTTGTGTTCCTGCGCATCCAGACGCCCGACCGCGGCGAGAACGACGCCGTACGCTTCTGCAAGGCGGTGGGATCCGGCTTCGCCCGGCTCTACTCCACCGTGGTGCGCGGCACCCCCATGATGGTGCAGGGCGCCATCGTCTACTTCGCCGGCCTCGCCGTGCTCCGCGGCGCCGGCTGGGAGACCGCCCACATCAATGCCGTGTGGTCGCCGTTCTGGGCCGGCCTCGTCACCATCAGCCTCAACTCCACCGCCTACATGATGGAGGTGCTGCGCGGCGGCATCGAGGCCGTGGACCCCGGCCAGCTCGAGGCCGCCCGCTCCCTCGGCCTCTCCCAGTGGCAGGCCATGCGCAAGGTGGTCTTCCCCCAGGGTGTCAAGAACTCCATCCCCGCCCTGTCCAACGAGCTGATCGTCAACATCAAGGACTCCTCGGTGCTGTCCATTATCGGCGTGTTCGACCTGATGTTCGCCACCACCAGCGTCATCGGCATCTACTACAAGGGCCTCGAGGCCTACTGCATCGCCGCGGTGGTCTACCTGATCCTCACCATGGTGTTCTCCAAGGTGCTCACCATGCTCGCCGCCCGGCTCGACGTCGACGCGCCGGGCCCCGTGGGCTCCACCACCGATCCCGCCGCCACGCCCGCCCGCGCGCGCCAGTCCTAAGGAGGCACCATGACCGCCACCAGCGATTCTTCCGCCCCGCTCATCTCGGTGCAGGGCCTGCGCAAGTCCTTCGGCTCCCACGAGGTGCTCAAGGGCATCGACCTCGACGTGGCCCCGGGCGAGGTGCTCACCATCATCGGCGCCTCCGGCTCCGGCAAGTCCACGCTCCTGCGCTGCCTCAACCTGCTGGAGACCCCCGACGCCGGCCACGTGTGGTTCGACGACCAGGACCTCATGGCCCCCGAGACCAACGTCAACGCCCTGCGCGCGGACATCGGCATGGTGTTCCAGGGGTTCAACCTGTTCAACAACCTCGACGTGCTGGACAACTGCACCCTCGCCCCGGTGACCCTGGGCAAGCTCAAGAAGGAGGAGGCCGAGAAGGTGGCCATGGGGCACCTGGCCTCCGTTGGCCTGGCCGATTTCACCCACGCGGACTCCAAGCGCCTCTCCGGCGGCCAGAAGCAGCGCGTGGCCATTGCCCGCGCCCTGTGCATGAACCCGCAGATCATGCTGTTCGACGAGCCCACGAGCGCCCTCGACCCCGAGATCGTGGGCGAGGTGCTCGAGGTCATGCGTAAGCTGGCCGAGGGCGGCATGACCATGGTGGTGGTCACCCACGAGATGGCCTTCGCCAAGAACGTGAGCGATCGCGTGGTCTTCATGGACCAAGGCGTCATCGCCGAGCAGGGGGCGCCCGAGAAGATCTTCGGCGATCCCGAGCAGCCCCGCACCCGCGAGTTTTTGGCCCGCTACCTCGACGACTGACGTGACAATGGGGACGGTGACATCTGTCACTTATTCTATTTGAACAT
>CBCSOI010000275.1:0-2724 GCA_965141595.1 uncultured Atopobiaceae bacterium
CTCCCGCTACGGCGACCCCTGCGCCTTCATGAACTTCGTCGACAAGTGCCACCAGGCCAACATCGGCGTCATCCTCGACTGGGTGCCCGGCGGCTTCTGCCGCGACATCCAGGGCCTCGTGCACTTCAACGGCCACAAGCTGTACGAGAAGGAGGAGCACCCCAACTGGGGCACCTACAAGTTCGACTACTCCCGCGGCGAGGTGCGCACGTTCCTGACCTCCAACGCCCTGTTCTGGCTCGAGGCCTACCACGCCGACGGCATCCGCATTGACGGCGTGACCTCCATGCTGTACCTGAACTTCGGCGTCGACGACCCGTCCCAGAAGAAGTTCAACGAGAAGGGCACCGAGGAGGACCTCGTCGCCATCGACTTCGTGCGCCACGTCAACGAGACCGTGGGCAAGTACCACCCCGACGCCATGATGATGGCCGAGGAGTCCACCGCGTGGCCCCTCGTGACCCGCCCCGCCGAGGTGGGCGGCCTGGGCTTCCACTACAAGTGGGACATGGGCTGGATGAACGACACCCTCAACTACTGCAAGACCGACTTCCCGTACCGCCCGGGCAACCACAACCTGCTCACGTTCTCGATGATGTACGCCTACTCCGAGAACTACATCCTGCCGCTGTCCCACGACGAGGTCGTGCACGGCAAGGCCTCCCTCATCCAGCGCCAGCCCGGTGACTGGTGGCGTCAGTTCGCCGGCCTGCGCAACCTCGCCTTCTACCAGATGACCCACCCCGGCGCGAAGCTCAACTTCATGGGCAACGAGATCGCCCAGTTCATCGAGTGGCGCTACTACGAGGGCATCCAGTGGTTCCTCACCGACGAGTACGAGACCCACCGCAAGTTCCAGCACTTCGTGCGCGAGCTCAACCACTTCTTCCGCGACAACAAGGGCCTCTGGCAGCACAACTACGACGAGAGCGGCTTCGAGTGGATCGACGCCGACAACAACGAGCAGTCCATCGTCTCCTATGTGCGCCACGGCGACCGCCCCGTGGACGACCGCGTGGTCATCATCAACTTCGACCCGGCCACCCACGAGGAGTTCCGCGTGGGCGTGCCGCGCGAGGGCAACTACGTCGAGGTCTTCAACACCGACGCCGAGGAGTTCGGCGGCTCCGGCGTGATCAACGAGGGCACCCTCGTGTCCACGCCCACGCCGTTCGGCCGCTGCGAGGACTCCATCGTCCTGCGCGTGCCGCCCCTGGCCGGCGTGGTGCTCAAGCGCACCGGCAAGTCGTCCTATGTGGCCCCCAAGCCCAAGGCCGCGCCCAAGAAGGTGGCCCCCAAGAAGGCCGCGCCTGTCAAGAAGACCACCGAGCCCGTGAAGGCCGACGCCGCCAAGGCAGAGCCGGCCAAGAAGGCGCCCGCCAAGGACGCGGCGAAGAAGCCCGCCGCCCCCAAGGCCGCCGCGCCCAAGCCTGCCGCGAAGTCCGCCCCGGCCAAGAAGGCCGAGCCCAAGGCGTCCGTGGCCGAGGCCCGCGTGAAGAAGGCGGCCGCCTCCGCCGCCAAGGCCGCCCCGGCCGCCAAGAAGGAGACCCCGGCCAAGAAGGCCACCGCCAAGAAGCCGTCCAAGCGCCCCAACAAGCGCTAGGGGAGCAGCCGGACCCCAGACCCCTTCGAGAGAGAGCGCATATATGAAAAACAAGATCTTCAAGGACACCGAGCAGTTCAAACGCGAGTACCGCCGCATGGTGGAGTCCGAGGTGGGCAAGGGCTTCGACGAGGCCGACGACAACGAGCGTTTCTCCGCCCTCTGCAAGCTCGTGGCCTTCCGCGCTCGCGCCATCCACGTGCGCAACGACAATGCCATCGAGGCCCAGCGCAAGAAGCGCGTCTTCTACTTCTCCCTCGAGTTCCTCATCGGGCCTCTCCTTGAGAACTACCTGCTCAACCTCGGCATCCTCGACACCGTGAGCGAGGGCCTCGCCGAGATGGGCACGAGCCTGGACGCCATCGCCTCCTGCGAGGCCGACCCCGGCCTCGGCAACGGCGGCCTGGGCCGCCTGGCGGCGTGCTTCCTCGACTCCATGGCCCACGAGGGCATCGCCGGCTACGGCAACGGCATGCGCTACCGCTACGGCCTGTTCCGCCAGGTCATCAAGGACGGCCGCCAGGTGGAGGAGACCGACAACTGGCTGGCCAAGGGCTATCCCTGGGAGGTCCGCCGCCCCGAGTCCGCCGTGCCGGTGACCTTCGGCGGCGAGGTCGTGCGCCACGAGGAGGACGGCCGCTACTGGTTCACCCTCGAGGGTGGCGAGACCGTCAACGCCGTGCCCTACGACATCCCCGTGGTGGGCTACGGCGGGAACACCGTCAACAAGCTGCGCGTGTGGGCCGCGGAGCCCGTGGAGGAGAAGTTCGACCTCGACGCCTTCAACGAGGGCGCCTACGCCGACGCCTCCAAGTTCCGCACGGACGTCGAGGCCATCTCCACGATCCTCTATCCCAACGACGCCGGCGAGCACGGCCGCATCCTGCGCCTCAAGCAGGAGTACCTGTTCGTGGCGGCCGGCATCGGCTCCATCATGCGCACCTTCAAGCGCGAGCACACCCGCGCCGACGGCACCGTCGACTGGGCCGCGTTCCCCGACGCCATCGCCATCCACACCAACGACACGCACCCGGCCATGTGCGGCGCCGAGCTCATCCGCGTGCTCGTAGACGAGGAGGGCCTGGACTACGACGCCGCGTGGGACATCGTCACCCGTTCCG
>CBCSOI010000276.1:0-2708 GCA_965141595.1 uncultured Atopobiaceae bacterium
GTCCTCGAAGCGGACGTCGAGGTCGATGGGTGCGGGGCGCAGGGGCCCCTCCCCCTCGGCCGGGGCGTCGGGCACGGGGAGCGTCACCTGGAGCATGTCGCCCATGGACACCGGCTCGCTCTTGGAGCGGACCGAGACGCCGTTGACGGTCACGCGGCCGTCGCCCACGAGCCGCGCGCAGGCGCTGCGGCTCGGCATGCCGTCGAAGGAGGCGAGGCAGGCGTCGATGCGCATGCCGTCGCCGGCGTCGTCGACCATGAGGTTCACGATGCGGTCAGCCACGGCGGCCGCCCCCCTTGCCGCGGAGACGGTCGGCCGCGGAGCCGCCGCCAGTCCCCTCGGTCCCGCGGCGGGCGACGGAGCGGGCGGCGCCGGCATCCCTGGCCCCGGCCTCGCGGACGCGTCGCGCATCCCAGGCAAGCGTGAGCACGATGCCGAGCCCGACACCTACGCAGACGAAGATGTCCGCGACGTTGAAGACGGCGAAGTCCACGAACGTGGTGGCGAAGAAGTCGCACACCCACCCGCGGGCCACGCGGTCGATCAGGTTGCCGACGCCGCCCCCCACCACGAGCCCGGCGCAGACCACGAGCGACGTCGGGACGTCGCGGGTCCGCCAGAGCGCGACGGTCACGACGGCGCACACCACGAGGCACACGAGCACGAACACCCAGCCCGCCCCCTCGCCGATGGAGAAGGCGGCGCCGGTGTTGCGCACCAGGAGCAGGTCCATGACGCCCGGCACGAGCGTCACGGGCCTGCCCGGGACGAGGTGGTCCAAGGCGAGGGCCTTGGCCCACTGGTCAAGGGCCACGCAGGCCGCCGCGACGGCCAAGGCGAGGCCCATGCGGGCGCCGCGGCCCATGATCCTACGCATCGCCCTCCAAGGCGTCGACGGCCTCGTGGCAGCGGCCGCAGAGCCCGTCCTCGCCGAGCTCGCGCCAGTTCCAGCAGCGCGGGCACTTCTCGCCGTGGGCGGGTGCCACCGTCACGGCGAGCCCGTCGCCGCAGGAGAGCTCCACCTCGGAGCACACGAGGAACTCCGCGACGTCGCCGGCCATGGGGGCGAGGAGGTCGAACGACGCCTGGGGCAGCGTGACGGAAGCCCGCGTGGCCTGGGTGGTCTTCTCCGTGACCGCACCGGAGGCGAGGGCCTCCTCGTAGGCCTTGGTGAAGGCGTTGCGGACCTCGGTGAGCACGCGGTAGGCGGGCAACAGGGCGTCGCGCTCGGCGGCGTCCATGGGCGCCTCGTACCAGGAGAGCAGCGCCGCGAAGTCCTTGCCCTCGCGCATGGAGGCCGGGACGTAGGCCAGGACCTCATCGCAGGTGTAGGCCAGGATGGGCTGGAGGTCGCGCAGCAGCATGGACAGGATCTGGTACCACGCGTTCTGCGCGCTTCGACGGGCGGCGGAGTCGGCGGCGTCGCAGTACATGCGGTCCTTGGTGGCGTTGAGGTAGCCGTTGGAGAGCTCGGTCACCACGTAGTCGTAGAGCAGGCGGTAGACCTGGTTGAAGCGGTACTCGCCGTAGGCCTCCTCCACCTGGGAGTGGACCTCGGACAGGCGGGCGAGCGCCAGCCGGTCGAGGGCGGTGAGCTCGGAGGTGGGCAGCCCGTCGGCGTCGAGGTCGAACTGGCCCTCGAGCTCGCCGAGCAGGAACCGGAAGGTGTTGCGGAAGCGGCGGTAGGCATCGGACACGCGGTCCAGGATCTGCCTGTCGCAGGCCATGTCGGACGTGGAGTCCACCGAGGCCACCCAGAGGCGCACGATGTCGGCGCCGAGGGTACCGAAGATCTCGTTCGGGTCGATCACGTTGCCGAGCGACTTGCTCATCTTGCGGCCCTGGCCGTCGAGGGTGAAGCCCAGGGTGAGCACGCCCTTGAAGGGCGGGCACGAGTAGGCGCCGATGGAGGTGAGCAGCGAGCTCTGGAACCAGCCACGGTGCTGGTCGGAGCCCTCGACGTAGAGGTCCGCCGGGAACGCGAGCTCCTCACGGCCCTTGAGGACGGCGGTGTGGGAGACGCCGGAGTCCCACCAGACGTCGAGGATGTCGCGGTCGGGCACGAGGTGGTGGCCGCCGCACTCGGGACACACGTCGGCGTCGCCCAGGTACCCGGACGGGTCGTCGGTGTACCAGGCGTCTGACCCCTTCTCGTGGAACAGGGCGATGACGGCGTCGAGCGTGGCGTCGTTCATGACGGAGGCGCCGCAGTCGGCGCAGGTGAACGAGGGGATGGGCACGCCCCACACACGCTGGCGCGACAGGCACCAGTCGGGGCGCCCCTCGACCATGGCGCGGATGCGCTTGGAGGAGGCGGCGGGGTACCAGCGAACATCGTGCTCGATGGCGTCGAGGGCGCGCCCGCGCAGGCCCGTGTCGTCCATGGAGACGAACCACTGGTCGGTGGCACGGAAGATCACCGGGTTCTTGCAGCGCCAGCAGTGGGGGTAGCTGTGCTCGATGGTGCCGGCATGCACGAGGACGCCGCGGTCGTCGAGCCACTGGACGATCTTGGGGTTGGCCTCGGTGACCTCCATGCCGCTCCAGGGGCCGCCGGTGCCCCAGGTGTCCCCCGTGTAGAAACGGCCGTCGTCGTCCACGGGCATGACCACGGGGATGCCCGCGGCCACGCCGGCGTAGAAGTCGTCGGCGCCGTGGCCCGGGGCGATGTGGACGATGCCGGTGCCGTCCTCGGTGCCCACGTAGTC
>CBCSOI010000277.1:0-2701 GCA_965141595.1 uncultured Atopobiaceae bacterium
ACCAACCTCCGGGGGCGTTTTACTCGGGATCCTGGGCCGCAGGGGCGACCCCATGGGTTCTGGCCTTAGTTGGTGACGGCCTCGTTCTCGCGGTCTGCCGCGGCGATGATCTTGGCCTTCTCGTCCACGGCCATGTTGGAAAGCTCGTCGGCGTAGATCTTCTTGCCGGTGGGGTGCTCCTCGAGCCAGAGCTTCTCAGCGGTGGCCTGCCAGCTCTCGGCATAGGGCGTGGTGCGGGCGCAGAGGTCGTCGACGCTCTCGGGGGCGGCGTAGTCGGTGCAGGGGGCGTCGGCCTCGTGCACGATCTGGGGCAGGATCTCGGGGTTCTCCAGCATGGGGCAGGGCTGCAGGAGGTTGTCGTTGAAGGGGTAGTGCGCGCGGTAGGCCTGGAAGATGGGCTGCTGCAGGCACTCGAGCCAGCTCTTGTCATGGATGTTGGCGTTGGAGTAGTGGATGAAGACGCAGGGCTCCACGTCGCCCGCCGCGTTCACATGGCAGAACACGCGGCCGCCGGCGATGCAGCCGCCCACGTACTCGCCGTCGTTCTGGAAGTCCATGGCGAAGATGGGCTTGCCACCGGTGATGCCGCGGATCTCGCGGATGCGGTGGAACATGTACTCGCGCTCCTCGGGCGTGCACATGAGGTCGGTGCCGGCGCCGGCGCCCACGGGCATGAGGTGGAAGTACCAGGCGTAGCGGCAGCCCTTCTCGATGAGCATGTCGAGGTACTCGTCGGAGGTGACGGTCTTGTAGTTCTTGGTGGTGTAGGCGGTGGAGGTGCCGAAGAGCAGGCCGTTGGCCTTCATGAGGTCCATGGCGGCCATGACCTCCTGGAAGGAGCCGTCGCCACGGCGTCCGTCGTTGGACTCCTCGAAGCCCTCGACGGAGATGGAGAAGGCGATGTTGCCCACGCGCTTCACGTCGTCGCAGAAGGCCTGGTCGACGAGGGAGGCGTTGGTGAAGATGTTGAACATGCAGTCGTTGTGCTTCTCAGCCAGCTTGACGATGTCCTTCTTGCGGACGAGGGGCTCGCCGCCGGTGAGCATGAACATGTGGGTGCCTAGGGCCTTGGCCTCGGAGACCAGCTTGTCCATGTCGTCGAACGACAGGTTGTAGCGGTTGCCGTACTCGGCGCTCCAGCAGCCGATGCAGTGCTTGTTGCAGGCGGTGGTGGGGTCGAACAGGATGATCCAGGGCACGTTGCACTGGTACTTCTCGGCGTTCTCGGTGCAGGTGCGCAGGCCGCGGAAGGCGGCCTCGTAGCCGCCGTTGAGCACGGCCGTCTTGATGATGTTGTGGTCGACCTCGTCCATGAGGGAGAAGAGGAACTGCTCCCACTTGGAGCCGGGGTACAGGCCGGCGCGGAGGCCGCGGGCGGCGCCGGGGGCGGTGTCCTTGAGGAGCTTGGAGCCCATGTCCACGAGCTTGTCGAGGTTCTTCTCGCGGTCCTTGCTGGAGGCGGCGTTGATGATGCCGTCAAGGGCAAAACCGAAGGCGGTACGCTCGGCGGCGTGCGCGATCTTAGACTGCATACTCTCCCCTTGCTGTCATGCGGGCTGTGGCCCCGCGTTGTTGGCTGGCAAGCATGTACCCCTTTATTTAAGGGAGAACTCCCGTAACTGGAAAAGAGCTCCCCTCACCAAGGGGGCACCGAGCTGATTTCAAGCTGTAGGCAAATTCCGCCCCAAGCAAGATAACCGCTGCTTCAGCCCCAGGTTTTCAAGTGCAACAGTCTACTCCCGCGTCGGTTTTGATGTAAGCGACGACCCTCCGGTGATATACGGGAGGGTCGCTCGGGGAGACGCACGGGCACGGGACGACGGCAGGCGGCGAGGACGGCCGGACACGGCCAGCCCCCCGCCGGGAGGGGGCGCCGCGGGTGGCGCCGTCAGGCCAGGCCCACGCGGGAGAGGTTCTCGCGGATGTGGGCGCAACTGGCGTGGAAGGAGGCCCGCTCGGGCTCGGTGAGGTCGGGCACCACGAGGGCCTCCACGCCGGAGCCGCCCACGATGCAGGGCACGGAGCAGAACAGGCCCTCCTCGCCGTAGACGCCGTCCATGAGGGTGGAGCAGGCGAGCACCGCGTGCTCGTCGGACACCACGGCCCGCACCAGGCGCGCGGCGGCGTTCGCCACGGCGTACTCGGTGCACATCTTGCCGGCCATGGCCACGTAGCCGCCCCGGCGCGCGGCGTCCTCCAGGGCCGGCTTGTCGAACGAAAAGCGCGCCGGCTGCTCGCGCTCCAGCTCGGCCAGGGGCTTGCCGCCGAAGTTCACCTGGCTCCAGCAGGCGAACTGCGTGGCGCCGTGCTCACCGAGCATGTAGGCGCCGATGGAGTGCTGGTCGATGCCCGTCTCGCGGGAGAGCACGTGCTTGAAGCGGGCGGAGTCGAGCTGGGTGCCGGTGCCGATGACGCGGCGCGGGTCGAACCCGCCGAGCTTCCAGATCTCGGTCGCCACGACGTCGCAGGGGTTCGCGACGGTCACCCACACGCCGTCGAAGCCCGCACCGGCAAGGGCCGGGATGAAGCGACGGGCGGTGTCGGTGGTGTAGAAGAGCTCGCCGTCGCGGCTCTCGGCGGCCAGCCGGACCTTGCCGGCGGCGTTCACCACGACGTCGCACGAGGCCAGGGCGGCGTAGTCCTCGCCGCAGTTCTCGACACGCACGTGGTGGGGGCAGAAGGCGAGGCTGTCGGAGAGGTC
>CBCSOI010000278.1:0-2701 GCA_965141595.1 uncultured Atopobiaceae bacterium
GCGTCGAGCGGGGCCTGGGCGTCGGCGAGGGCGTCGAGGGTCGACTGGGAGGCCGACGGCCGGGCGAGGGCCCCGGTGACGGGGGCCGCGAGGGCGGCGAGGCCGAGGCCGCAGGCGACCCGGAGGAAGCCGCGGCGGGAGAGGCCGCGGAGGGAGGTTTGGGGGGCGGGGGCTTCCCCATGGGGGGTGGCGTCGGGGCACCCCTCTCGGATGGTCTGCGACATTGCGGCTCCGTTCGATCTGCGTGCACGTCGTACCACGGGCGAGGACTTTTTTCAGTCGGTTTTGAGGGTCAAAACCATCCCAGTGTAGTCCACGGATGCCAAGACGTCTAACCGAGCCGCCCCGCCGCCAGCAGTACGGCGAGGTAGACGGCGCAGGCGAGCGCGAAGGCCACGTCCGCTCCACGGACCTTGGGGCGCCTCCAAACGGTGCGGGGGCGAGACGGGTCGTACCCGCGGGCCTCCAGGGCGAGGGAGAGCCCCTGGGCATGGCGCAGCGCCCCGGTGAGGGCCGGGACGAGCACGCTCACAAGGGCGCGCACGCGCCGCACGGGGCCGCCGCGCCCGAGGTCGCCGCCGCGGGCCTCCTGGGCCTCGCGGACGCCCTCGAGCTCGTCGCCCAGGGTGGGGACGAAGCGCAGGGCCAGGGAGAGCACGAGGGCGAGGGGCCCCACCGGCACGCCGAGGCGCGCGAGCGGGGAGAGCAGGCTCGAGAAGGCGCCGGTGAGCTCCGTGGGGGTCGTGGTGGAGAGGAGGAGCGAGCCCGTGAGCACGAGCAGCGTCAGGCGCACCGAGTAGAGGGCCGCCCAGTCGAGGCCCCCCTCCGTGACGGAGAGCGGCCCTGCGGACCACACCACGGGGCCCGTGCGGGTGACCAGGAGGTTGAGGCACGAGACGAGCACGAGCGCCGCCACCACGGGCAGGCAGGTGCGCAGGCACCGGAGGGGCGACGTCCGGGCCATGGCGCACAGGCCGAGGAACGCGCCCAGGGCGAGGAACGCCTGGGCCGGCGTGGCCACGAGGAACGTGGAGGCCATGACCGCGGCGACGGACAGGGTCTTGACGCGGGGGTCTGCGCGGTGGAGCGGGGAGGAGCCGGCGACGTAGCGGCCGATGGACACTGCCACGGGTCACGCCCCCTCTCTCGGGCCGCGGGCGAGCGCCGCGACGGCGTCCGCCAGGGCGTCGAGCGTGAGCGGCTCGCCCACGTCGACGCCGCGCCGCTCCCGCAGCAGGTGCGCGGCCTCAAGGGCGCTCGGGAGGCCGAGGCCCAGGCGGCGGAGCTCCCCCGCCCGGGAGAAGACCTCCGCCGGCGTGCCGGAGAGCGTCACGCGCCCGCGGTCGAGCACGGTCACGGACGCGGCCAGCGAGGCGGCGTCGTCCATGTCGTGGGTCACGAGCAGCACGGCCCCGCGCCGCGAGGCGAGGCGGGCCACGGCGTCGCGCACGATGGCGCGGCCCTCGGGGTCGAGGGCGGCCATGGGCTCGTCGAGCACGAGGTTGGCCGGGTCCATGGCCAGGACGCCGGCGATGGCGGCGAGGCGCTGCTGGCCGCCGGAGAGCCCGAAGGGCGAGCGGCCGGCCAGGTGGCGGATGCCGAGGAACCCGAGGGCGGCGTCCGCGGCCTCCGCGGCCTCGGCGTCGGTGGCGCCGAGGTTCCGGGGCCCGAAGGCGGCGTCCTCGGCCACGGTGGCCGCGAAGAGCTGGCGCTCGGGGCGCTGCATGACGTAGCCCACGGCCCTGGGGAGGTCCGGCCGGCGGCGCGGGCGGCCCAGCACGCCGCGGCGCACCCACGTGGCCCCGCCGTCCACGAGGGCCTCCCCCGCGGTGGGGGCCACGAGGCCGGCCATGGCGCGCAGGAGGGTGGACTTGCCCGACCCGGTGGCGCCGAGGAGGCAGGTCACAAGGCCGTCCCGCGCCTCGAGGTCCACGCCGTCCACGGCGGGGGAGGGGGCGTCGGGGTAGCGGTAGGTGAGGGACCTGGCTGCGAGGCTCATCTCCCCACCTCCCGGGCCACGGCGTCGGCCAGCCGGTCGGCGTCGAGCGTCGCGGGGACGTCCAGCCCGCGCTCCGAGAGGGCGCGGGCGAGCCGCACCGTGAAGGGCGACTCAAGGGAGAGCCGGGCCAGGGACGGGTCCTCGAGCACCTCGTCGGGGGCTCCCTCCAGCGCCACGCGGCCGCGGTCGAGCACGACGACGCGGTCGGCGGAGGCCGCCTCGTCCATGAAGTGCGTCACGTGGACCACGGCGGTGCGGCCGCGGAGGCCGTCGAGCACCCGGCCCACGCCGCGGCGCCCCCGCACGTCCAGGCGGGCGCCGGGCTCGTCGAGCACGAGGAGGTCGGGCTCCATGGCGAGCGCCCCGGCGATGGCCACGCGCTGCTGCTGCCCGCCCGAGAGACGCGTCGGGTCCGCCTCCGCGAGGTCTGCCATGGCCACGCGGTCGAGCTCCCTGGCCACCGCGGCGCCGATGCGCTCGGGCGGCCACCCGAGGTTCTCGGGCCCGAACGCCACGTCGTCGGCCACCCGGGTGGTCACGATCTGGTCCTCGGGGTTCTGGAACACCATGGAGATACGGGAGCGGGCCTCCGCGTAGGAGGCGCCGTCGGGGCGGCCGTCGGAGAAGCAGGGCAGCCCCATGAGCTCGACCGTGCCCCCGTCCGGCGCGCTGATGGCCGCCACGAGCCGGGCCAGGGTGGAC
>CBCSOI010000279.1:0-2692 GCA_965141595.1 uncultured Atopobiaceae bacterium
GAGCGACCACAGACGGCTCGCCTCGTCCCCGTCGCGCGCCGCGAACCAGATCTCGTCGCGGCGGAACACGTCGTTGCGCATGGTCGAAACGTCCTGGCTCGTGAACACCAGCTGGGCGCCGCCTTTATTGGCCTCGGGGTCCTTGAACAGAAGGATCACGTAGCGCAGCAGCTTGGGGTGCAGCTTAGCGTCGAGCTCGTCCACGAGCACGGTGCCGCCCTCCTCCAGGGCACTCATGACGACGCGCGCCAGCCCCATGAGCTTCTGCGTGCCGGCGGACTCCTCGGAGAGGCGCAGCTCGTACTCGGAGCCCCCGACCTTGTGCTTGACGTACACGCGCTGGCGGCGCCCGTCGGCGTCGCGCTCGACGCGGAACCCGTCCACGTGGACGTCGACGGCCCTGAGGAACCGGGTGATCTCCGGCGAGTCCTTCTCGTCGAGCATGTTCTCCAGCAGGTGCTCCAGGTAGAAGCTGTTGTAGTCGAGGAATACGCAGTCGAGGAACCAGCTCGCCGCGTCCCGGACGGGCTCGAGGTCGGTGTTCATGTAAAGGTACGAGAGGTACGGGATATCGGGGTTGAACCCGGTGGATACGTTCGCCCGCCGCAGCGAGGGTCCGAGGGAGACCTCGTCCCCCTCACGCTCGAAGAGCATCGCGGTCCTCGAGGCGCCCACCTTGCGCCGCGCCAGGCTCTCGCCGACGATCTCGGACGCGCTGACCGAAAGCGTGTAGCGGTACTCATAGCCCGAGACCCGGTAGTAGACCTCGAACTCGGTCGGCATGGCGCCGTGCTCCCCGTCGAACGCGAACGGCGCGCACCGGGAAAGGCGCAGCGAAGGCTCCTCGCGCGCCTCCGCCCCACGCTTGAGGGAGAGGATGGGGCGCGCGACAGCGGACCAGACGTAGCCGAGAGCCTCGAGGAGGTTCGACTTGCCGCCGGCGTTGGGCCCGTACACCGCGGCGACGGGCAGGAAGCTCTGGCTGTCTCCCCCGGGCAGGAGGGACCGTGAGAACTCCCTCATCGCCGATGCCTGCATCGTGAGCGTCGTCTCGTCACGGTAGGACCGGTAATTGCTGAACGTGAACTGGCAGAGCATCCGATTCCCTTTCCTCCAATTGATGCTACATGAAAGCTATTATCAGATGATAATTATGATTATAGGCTTCTAATAGCATAAGTCAACGCTCAGGGAAGGAGAGGGCGGGGATTGCAGGTCGATGCTCGACGAATGCATGGGCGCAGAAACCGATGATCTTTCTGCAGTCGCCAAATACTATCCCAGCGGTGCCGTGTCAGCCCTGCCCGAGGCCCCTCAGGTACTCCGACACCGCGTCGGCGTTGCCGTAGAGGCCCTCCTCGGCAGCGACGTCGCGCATCTCGTCGAGGGCGGCGGAGCGCCCCTCCCGGGACCGGCGGTCGAAGTCCATGAGGTCGGAGAGCATAACGTAGCGATGCCCACCTCCCGTGCGCATGCCCTTAAGCCTGCCGGAGTCTATCAGCCGTGCGATCGTCCGCGGGGAGGTCCCCACGATCTGCGCCGCCTGCCCCGTGGTGAGCCGGGCGTCGGCCTCGCCCTCGTCGGTGTAGGCCGCGCCGAGCGCCCGCAGGAACGCCTTCAGCGCGCCGAAGGCCCTCGCGTCGATCGAGGTTGCGTCGCCCGTCCTGTTGTCCACGATGGTCGCGGCGGGTGCCGTCGTCGCTGCCATGCCGGCCTCCCTTCTTTCGCGCCGTCTTATCGGTTGTACTGTAGTTCAAACTGACAAACTGACAACTGCGGACGCCGTCCTCACATGAACCACCTGAACACCGCCCTGAACAGCCATGCGAGGAACGCGACGCACGCGGCCAGGGCCGCCTTGACGATCCCCATGGCCTACTCCTCCTCTTCGTCGGGCTGGGCGGCCTCGGCCCGCCGCGCCTCGGCGAGCGCCTCTGCCGGGTAGCCGAACAGCGCGCAGATAGCCTCCGGGTCGCAGCGCAGGTCGGGGCGGGATGCCTCCAGGTAGTCGTAGATCCTGCACGCCCTGTAGTTCTCGCACGCGTTGGGCGACTCGGAGTACCAGAGCCGCTGGGCCCGCTCGAACCTCGCCCCGTCCACGAACCGGCCGGCGCGCTTCCAGGCGACCGCCCTGCCGTCCACGGAGACGCACTCGATGCCGCCGAGCTCGTCCGCGTCGGCGAGGCACACCCTGTAGCCCCTGCAGCGGTCGGCGAACGGGACGTCGCCGCCCTCCTCGTCGCCGGGGATGTCGTGGTGGTGTATGTCGAGGCATATCCCCTCGCCCCCGGCGGCGTCGAGCCGCAGCACGAGCTCCGCCGCGACGCACGCCCCTCCGAAGGGCTGCCCGGCGACCAGGTTGGCGGTGTCGAACACGCCGAGCCTCCCGTCCTCGTAGTCGATCTCGACCCTCATGCCTACCTCTCCCTTCCTTCCCTTCCCCTCACGTCCCCGACGTCGGGGCGCCGGGCCTCCGTCCCGTACCGCCGCGCGGCGCCCGGCCGGGGGCTCCCGTCGTCCGGCGCGGGCCTCCTCCGACGGGCGGCAGCGCGCTCCGGGAGCAGCCCCTTCCCCTCGGCGTAGTCGCGCAGCCCCGTGAGGCGCTCCATGGCCTCGAAGTCGCCCGCGGCCTCCAGCGCCCCGATGCGCGCCTCGCAGTCGGCGAGGCTCCTGATGCCCTCCCGCGAGAACG
>CBCSOI010000280.1:0-2675 GCA_965141595.1 uncultured Atopobiaceae bacterium
GGCGTAGCTGGCCCGGCGCCCCGGGTTGGTGTCGCGCGGCGCCTCCTGGCGGGGCCTGGACTCGCGGCGCGGCGCCCCGACGGCCATGGTGGAAATCGCCTTGGCGGCCTTGCGGCCGAGGGGCAGACCGGTGAGCTCGCAGAAGTCAAGGGCGATGGCGTCGATGACGGCGGGGCCGAAGACGACCTCCACGCCGTTGGTGCCGTGGGAGCGGATACCGAGCACGCCGTGGAGCGTACCGAGCCGGTCGGAGTCGACCCGCGAGGTGTCCTCGAGCTCCAGTCTCAGCCGGGTCATGCAGATGGCGTTGGCCCTCACGTTCGCCTTGCCACCGCAGGCGTCGAGCACCTGCCGGGCGGTCCTGCCGGAATCCATGCGGCACCCCCTCTCCTTGCCGTTGCCTTCATCATCCATGACATTTTTCCATGATGGTGGAGCGCGGGCGGCTTGGGGCCGATGTTCCTTTGAACGAGCACGGCTGGCCGCCGAGCGGCGGCCGGGCATGAACCCGACCGCCCGCCGGCGGTCAGAGGCCGAGCAGCGACCTCACGAGCACGGCGTCGCCCTCGGCCGAACCGGTGCAGCGCACCTCGATGTCGGCCCACTCCCGGTAGAGCGGCATGCGCTCTGCGGCGAGGGCCTCGACGCCCCTGGAGGCGGTGAGCGGGCGGTCGTTGCGGGAGAGCTGGTCGAGCGGTCGGTCGAGCATGACGACCGTGCCGTTCTGCTCCATGAGACGGCGGTTCCCCGGACGGCACACCACGCCGCCGCCGCAGGCGACCACGAGGCCGGTCTTGGCGCCGTGGTCGGCGAGCACCGCGGTCTCCCGGTCGCGGAAGGCGGCCTCGCCCTCACGGGCGATGCACGCGGCGGGCGTCTCCCCGTACTCCATCTCGAAGGCGTCGTCCAGGTCCACGAAGGGGCGCTGGGCCATGCGTGCGAGCCTGCGGGCGGCGCCGGTCTTCCCGCAGCCGGGCATGCCGATGAAGAACACGTTCATGGACTCGTGCTCCAGCTCGTCCACGACCCTCCCCACGAGGCTGCGGTCCAGCCCCACGCCCTGCCAGAGCTCGCTCGAGCGGAGGGCCTGGGCCACGAGCATGACGAGGCCGCCCTCGGCGGGGATGCCGGCGTCGCGGGCGTCGAGCACGAGCCCGGTCCGCAGCGGGTTGTAGACGATGTCGATGACGCCGCGGAGCCCTTCCATGGCCTCGAGGGTGCCGGCGGGGAGGGGCGACGCCGGGCACGCGGGGAACATCCCCACCGGCGTCGTGTTCACGAGCAGCGCCGCGTCGCTGTGGTCCTCCACGAGGGTCCCGTAGCCATGGCCGGGGCCGCCGGAGCGGCTGATGCGGGCCACCTCGGCGCCGGCCTCGGACAGGACGAAGCTCACGGCCTCGGAGGCGCCGCCGGTCCCGAGCACCACGGCCTTGCGGCCCCTGAGCCACGAGGTGCCCGCCCCCATGTGGCGCCGGAGGAAGCCGTCAAGGAGGAAGTCGAAGCCCCAGAGGTCCGTGTTGTCGGCGAGGACGCGCCCGTCGTCGAGGCGCACGAGCGTGTTGGCCGCGCCGTGGGCCTCCACGAAGGGCGTGCGTACGTCGGCCGCCTCGGCGGCCAGGCGCTTGTGGGGGATGGTGACGTTGAGGCCGCGCCAGGCGCCGTTGCGGACGAGGTCCGCCGCGTCGGCGGGGTTCGGCAGCGCGTGGAGGGCGTAGGGCACGCTCCCCAGCGCCCGGTGGATCCGGGGCGACCACGAGTGGCCGAGGGTGCCGCCGAGGAGCCCGTAGGGGGCGTCCTCGCCCGCTGCCGCCTGCTCGGCGTCGAGCACCGCCCGCTCCGCGGCGAGCTCCTCCGCCACGGCGTCGGCGGCGGGCGCTATGACCTCGCGACCCGTCATGGCCTAGACCTCCTCGGAGTAGGAGCCCAGGTAGCGGAACTCCTCGCAGACGTCGTCGAGGGAGCCGATGAGGCGGATGAACTCGGGTGCGGCCACGGGGCAGTCGACGTCGAAGTAGAACAGGTAGTCGAAGTCGCGGTCGGGGAGGGGGCGGCTCTCGAGCTTCACGAGGTTGATGTCCAGCGAGTAGAAGCGGGCCAGCACCTTGTAGAGGGACCCGGGGCGGTTGGCGACCACGGCCGAGAGCGAGGTGCGGTCGGCGCCGGGGTAGACCTCGAGGTCTTTGGAGATGCAGGCGAAGCGCGTGTAGTTGTTGCCCAGGTCCTGCACGGCGCGGCGCACGATGTCGAGTCCGTAGACCTCGGCGGCGCTCCGGCTGCCGAGGGCGGCGGCGCCGGGGTTGTTGCCGTCTGCCACCATCTTGGCGGCCACGGCGGTGTTCTCGACCATGTGCACGGTCACGCCCTCCAGGGAGGCCAGGAAGTCGGCGCACTGGTCGATGGCCTGCTGGTGGGAGTAGATGTCGGTCACGCCCTCAAGCGTGCAGCCGGGTTTGGCGAGCAGGTTGTGGTCCACCTTGAGGCGCACGGTCCGCACGATATGGAAGTCGTAGGCGCCCATGAGGTCGTAGACCTGGTTGACGGTGCCGGCCGTGGAGTTCTCGAACGGCAGCACGCCGTACTGGCAGAAGCCCTGGTCCACGGCCTTGAAGACGCCCTCGAACGTGGAGAAGAACGAGAGGTCGGCGTGCTTGAAGAGCTTGTCGGCCGCCAGCTGC
>CBCSOI010000281.1:0-2651 GCA_965141595.1 uncultured Atopobiaceae bacterium
GCGTGGCTCGAGGGCGAGGGTGCCGCCGTCCTCGCCTCCGTGGCCCGGCACCTGCCCTCAGGCGAGGAGCTCGAGCTCCGGCGCGCATGGGGCCGGCTCCGGGAGGGCGACGTCGTCGCCGTCTGGGGACGCCCGGTCACGGTGCGTCTCGAGCCGACGGGGGGAAGGCCGGCCGCGCGCCTCGACGGCGACACGCTCGCGCTCGCGGTGCCCGACCCCGACGACCCCTCGGAGGAGGCCCGCCAGCTGCGGCGGTGCCTCTTCGAGGGGCTGCTGAGGAGCGAGCTCGCCGCGGCGGTGCCCGGGGCCAGGGAGCGGGCGGAGCGGGCCGTCGGCGTGGTCACCGGCCGGTGGACCGTGCGGCGCATGCGCAGCCGCTGGGGCTCCTGCCGGCCGTCGACGGGGTCGGTCTCCCTCTCGCTCGACCTCGCCTGCCACGACCCGGCCTTCCTCGACCTCGTGGCCGTGCACGAGGTCGCCCACATGGAGGCGCCCGACCACGGCCCCCGGTTCTCGGGGGTCATGGACCGGGCGCTGCCGGGATGGCGCGGGCTCCAGGCGGACCTCGACCGCGAGGGCATGCGGCTGCCGGCCGACGCCCCGGCCAAAGCCGGGGTCAGTGGCTAGTAAGGGACGTAGTGCGTGACGAGGTAGCCGCCGTCGCAGCAGGTCTGGAACCCGATGCCGCCGTCGGCGTGCGTGAAGTCGTAGACGCCGCTCGCGTAGTAGTCGGACCCCTCGGGAACCACCATGGACCCCGCGTAGGCGTAGCGTTGGCCGTCGACGACCACGGTGCCGGGCTTGGACGCGATCTGCTCGCCGGAGTCCGACCAGTCGTGGGCCACGTAGTAGCCGTCGGCCCACTGGGTGCAGGCGCCGTCGGCCGCGCCCTCGGCGGCACCGTACTCGTCGCGGTACGAGACGTTCCACGCGCCGTCGTCCCCGCCGTCCGGGGCCGACCCCTGGGTGTCCCCGTAGGCGACCGCCCCTGCGGGGGAGCCCTGTCCCGTCGTCCCGCGCAGGGCCTGGGCCTCCCGCTCCTCCGCGGCGCGCCGCTCGGCCGCGCGCTGCTCGGCGGCGCGGGTCTCGGCGGCCTTCTCCTCCGCGGACCGTGTGGCCGCGTCGGCGGCCGTGTGCAGCCGGTCCCCGAGCGCCCGGGCGTCCATAGCCCCCGAGACCCCGCCGAAGACGCCGGAACCGGTGCTCCCCCGGCGCGCGAGCGCCTGGATGTCGCGGTTGGCCTGGGCGATGAGGGCGTCGAGCTCGCAGTAGGTCGCCGGGTCCTTGACGGAGCCCGCGTCGAGCGGGGCCGCGGCGGACGAGGCGTAGAGGGCCGCCTCGCTCAGGGTGGCGATACCCTCGTCCGCACCGTGGGCCTCCAGACCGGATGCGGGGTGGAGCACGGCCGCCTCGGCCACGGGGGCAGGGCCGGCGAGGGCGAAGACGAGGGCCGCGGATGCTGCGAAGAGAGGTGCGGGGACGATTCTGGCCATGGGGCTCTTTCCGTTGCGGTTTGCCGGGTCGGGAACCCGACCCACAACGGAATTACCCTCTATAAATGGACTCTCTGATTAGAGAGCAAAAGAGAGGGATAATCTCGGGGATTGTCCCCATGTTTGAATCCAGACTAATTATTGTTTTCATTGTTTACATTCAGACTGAATAAAAGGTGCAGGGCCGCCAGGCGGCGGAACACCCCTCAGGCGATGAGGGCGGAGACGGCGTCGAGGAAGCGGCTGGGGTCGCTACCGTAGAGCCGGGCGAGGGAGAGCTTCTCGGCGCGGGTGAGGCGCTTGATGAGGGACTCGGCCCGCATCGCCTCGTGGCGCGTGGAAAAGGACGCCTCGGCGACGAGGGAGACGGGCCGGCGGCTCCTCGTGTAGCGGGCGCCCGTGCCCGCGTTGTGGGCCGCCACGCGGCGGTCGACGTCCACGGTGTAGCCTGTATAGAGCGTGCCGTCGGAGCAACGGACCATATAGACGCTGTAAAGACCCTCCATGAGCTCCCTCCCCGGCCGCCTGACCCTACGAGGAGGACCCATGCGCACCCTGGGAAACATTATATGGATCGTCACCGGCGGGTGGGTCACCGCCCTGGCCTGGCTGCTCATAGGCCTCGTGTGGTGCCTTACGGTCGTGGGCATCCCCGTGGGGAGGCAGGCCTTCAAGATGGCCGCGCTCACCCTCGCGCCCTTCGGCAAGGAGATCGTCTACGGGGGTGGCCTGCCGTCGTGCCTGGCCAACGGCCTCTGGCTCGTCTTCGGTGGCGCCGAGATGGCCCTCGGCTACCTGCTCCTGGGGGCCGTCTGGTGCGTCACCGTGGTGGGGGCGCCCTTCGGCGTGCAGCTCTTCAAGATGGCCAAGCTGTCGCTCCTGCCCTTCGGGGCGGAGGTGCGGTAGAACGAAGGCGGGGCCGAGGCGCACGGCCAGTCGGGCGAGAGGTGCCCCCCCCCACGGCCCTTCTCGGGCACGGGAGCCCACGAATGCGCAGTTCTCCTGACACGAAGGGCCTCGATGCGCGGTTTGGCGCGAAAGGCCCTCGTTGCGCGGCCCGTCTGGCTCGAGACGGCTCCAAAGCACGGTTTCGGGGTGAAACGGGGCCCGAATCGCGCATCGGGAGCCGTTTGCGCCAAACCGCGCATCCAAGGCCTC
>CBCSOI010000282.1:0-2636 GCA_965141595.1 uncultured Atopobiaceae bacterium
ACGCCGGTGGGACGTGCCGGGCCCTAAAGGTCGAGCTCCATGAGGCGGGCGATGGCGTCGATGTAGATGGAGAGCGAGTCGCGCAGGAGCTGCTCGGACACGCCCTCGTTGGGGCCGTGCATGCCGCCCACCCAGTCGGGGTTCACCATGTCGGTCTCCTCGGGACCGAACGACGCGGCGTTCTTGAAGTCGCGCGCGTAGGTTCCGCCGCCGATGGTGAAGGGCTTCTTGTCCTTGCCGGTGTGCTCGTTGTAGGTCTGGATGAGGGTCTGGATCTCGGGGCTCGAGGGGTCCACGTAGAACGGCACGAGGGCGAGGTCCACCGTGAGCGTGCAGCCGTGCTCCTCGCCGAGCCTGGAGAGGACCTCCTCGAGGTGCTCGGCCGTGGTGGACTTGGGGAAGCGGGCGTCGATGGTCTGCCTGAAGCGGCCGTCCTCGACCTCGATGGTGCCGCCGATGCAGGTGAGGGGCTCGAAGATGTCGTCGGTGGCGTCGATGCCCAGGGAGCTTCCGTCGGTGGTGGCGAAGATGAGGCGCTCGAGCTCGAGGAACGGGCGCTCCTCCTCGGAGTAGAGGCCGTTGTCCCAGAGGTAGTCCACGAGCATGCCGATGGCGTTCACCGTGCCCTCGGGCAGGGAGGCGTGGCCGCCCTTGCCGTGGGCCACGAGGCGCGCCAGGCCGTCCCCGGCGTCCTCGACGTCGATGCCCTCGGCCGCGGGCAGGGAGGCGGCGTCGGCGCGCACGGTGACCTCGGCGAGGTCGGGGATCGCGTTGCCCGCGGTGCCGCCCCTGAAGTCCACGATGGTGCCGCCGGCCACGGGGCCGGAGGTGTAGGTGGCCGAGAAGCCGCCCTTCTCGCCGCAGCACACGGGGAACTCGGCGTCGGGGGTGAACAGGAACGCCGGCTGCTCGAAGTGCTCGTTGTAATAATCGACGTCGCCGAGGCCGGTCTCCTCGTTGGCGCCGACGATGCAGCGCAGGGTGTAGGGCAGCTCCTGCCCGCGCTCCTTGAAGAAGTGGGCCGCCCAGAGGGTGAGGGCGAGCGGGCCCTTGTCGTCGAGGGTGCCGCGGCCCAGCAGGTAGCCGTCCTTCACCGTGAGGGTGAACGGGTCGGTGTCCCAGCCGGTGCCCACGGGCACGATGTCGACGTGCGCGATGGTGGCCACCTGTCTCTCGCTCTTGCCGGGGAGGTCGGCGTAGCCGATGTAGCCCTCCACGTCGTGGGCGTCGAGGCCGAGGCGCCCTGCGATGTTGAGCGCGGCGTCGAGGCCGGCCTTGGGGCCGGGGCCCCAAGGGGCGCCGGGCGCGGCGGCGGAGAGGTCCTCCACCGAGTCGATGGCCACGAGGGTGGCGATGTCCTCCAGCACCTCGGGCCACACACGCTCCACGTAGGCGTCGATCTCCTCGCGGGAGACCTTGGTCTCTTCCATGGGTTACCTCCTTGCCCGGCGCCCGCGGCGCCGTCCGTCCCTTCGGTTTCCTTCAAGGCCCATGAAACCACATCCAACCGACCGACGCTCGGCTATACTTCCCGCGTCCGTCGACCGACCACAGGAGCGCCCCATGACCCTCACAGGCCCCGCCGACCTCGCCCCGGGACACACCCCCTTCGCGGCCGCCATCTTCGACTTCGACGGCACGATCGCGGAGTCGTCCCACGTCTGGCGCCTCGTGGACGAGACGTTCCTCTCGCGCCGGGGCATCGCCTACGAGCCTGGCTTCTCCGCGCAGCTGGCCGCCCGGGGCTTCAAGGAGGGCGCCCGTTGGGTCATCGGGACCTACGGGCTTCCCGACACCGTCGAGCAGGTCTGCGACGAGTGGAACGACCTCGGCAGCGCCCTCTACCGCGAGCAGGTATGCCTGAGACCGGGCGTCGAGGCCTACATCCGGGCCCTGCGCGCAGCCGGCGTGGCCTGCGCCCTCGCCACCAACAACGACGCCGCGGTGCTCGACGCCCTGAAGCCGCGGGTGGACGTCGACGCGCTGTTCGACCTCCGGGTGCACGGCGCCGAGGTGGGCCGCGACAAGCGCTGGCCCGACATCTACGTCGAGACCGTGCGCCGCATGGGTCAGGACCCGGCCCGGACCGTGGTGTTCGAGGATATCCCCACGGGCCTCCGCTCCGCCTCCTCGGCGGGGTTCACGGCCGTGGGCGTGCGCTCCGACGACCCCACCCAGGACCTCGACGCCGTGAGGGCCGAGGCCGCCCTCGTCATCGACGGCTGGGAGGGGCTCACACCCCGGTAGGCCTGTCGCCGTCGGCGAGACGCCCCTCGATGAAGGCACGGCTCCGCTCCTCGAGCGAGCGCGCCCGCTCCCCGTGGCCGCCCGTCTCCCCGGGCTCGAGCGCAGGCCCCACCCAGGCCTCCCAGCCGGGCTTGCCGCGCAAGCGGTTGAGGCAGGGGACGTCGCGCTGCACGAGCGCCACCGGCACCACGGGCACCCCCTCCATGACCGCGATGCGGAATGCCCCCGAGACCATGGGGCCGAGGGCCCGTGCGTAAGGGCTGAGGCGGCCCTCGGGGAACACGCCGACGGCCTCCCCGAAGGAGAGCGCCTCCTCCTGGCGGCGCAGCATCTCGCGGGTCTCGGCGAGGCTCGACCCCACGAACACCGTCCCCAAGGCGCGGACGGTG
>CBCSOI010000283.1:0-2632 GCA_965141595.1 uncultured Atopobiaceae bacterium
GAGGACCTCGTACTCCACCTCGACGGCGCGCTTGCCCTCCTCGAGGGCGCGCTCGTTCTCCGCAACGACAAGGGCCACGGCGTCGCCCACGCAGCGCGTGACGTCGCCCTCGGCGATCATGACGTCCCAGTCCTGCTGGAGGTGGCCAACCTTCTTCACCGGAACGTCCTCGGCCGTGAGCACGGCGAGCACGCCGGGGACCTCGAGGGCATCGGAGGTGTCGATGGAGACCACGCGGGCGCGGGGGTGCGGGGTGCGCACGGCGCTGGCGTGGGCCATGCCGTCGGCGTAGATGTCGTCGGGGTACTGGCCGTAGCCCAGGACCTTCTCGCGGACGTCCAGGCGGAAGGCGAGGTCGCCCACACCGAACCCGTCCTGGCCGGATTCGAGGGACTCCTCGACCGTGGCGTCGCCGCGCAGCACGGCGGCGGCAAGCTGGATGGCCTCGATGATTTTCTTGTAGCCGGTGCAGCGGCAGATGTTGTTCTTGATGGCCTTCTTGACGTCGTCCTCCGTTGGGTCCGGGTTGGCGTCGACGAGGGCCTTGGCGGCCATGACCATGCCGGGAGTGCAGAAGCCGCACTGTACGGCGCCCTTGGCGCCGAAGGCGTAGACGAAGGCGTCCTTCTCGGCGGGCGTCAGGCCCTCGCAGGTGACGATGTCCTTGCCCTCGGCCTTCGCGGTGTTGAGGACGCAGGCCTTCTGCGCCTTGCCGTCGACCACGATGGTGCAGGTGCCGCAGGCGCCCTGGCTGCAGCCGTCCTTGACCGAGGTGAGGTGCAGGTCGTCGCGCAGGAAACGGAGAAGGGGCTTCTTCTCGGTTGTCGAGACGGTCCGGCCGTTGACGGTGAAGGTGTGGGTCTCTTCCACGGGGTTCTCCTTCCTACTGAAATATTTGTTCCCATGAAAAGCGGTCTTATGAGAAGGACCGTTCGACTAATTGAAGTCGAACGGTCCTCGTTCTCCCTTACCTGCAGAGGAGGTAGGCGTAGTCCCTCCGGACCGCCTGGATGGTCCTCCTGACCCCGTCGGGCAGCCCGCAGGCCCCGTCGTCGGGGTCGAAGACGGCGACCTGGCCGTCGAGACGCACCTTCACACCGCCGTCGACCTCGAGGAAACCCTCGTTCTCGGAGTTCTCGAAGTCCTCCTCGCTCCAGAACACCGTGAGCTTGTCCTTGTAAGGACGGCCCTCGGAGTAGGGGCAGAAGACGGCGCAGTTGCCGCACTCGTTGCACATGCCGTCCACATGGACGATCTGGCGCTGGCGCATGCCGGGCACGCGCACGGCCACGTTGGCGCGGTTGGGGCAGACCTCGACGCAGACCTCGCACACCGTCGGGCACTCGAGGCAGCGGCTCGGGGTGCAGCGGCTGCAGTCGTGGCACACGTTGCCGCGGACGGCGAGGGCGCGGCCGTACTCGGGGTCGACGTTCTGGGCCGACTGCCCGTTGAAGTCGCAGCCAGAGATCGACGCGGCCACCACGGCGGCGTCGGCGATGGCCTCGACGATGGTGGCGGGCCCGCGACGGGCGTCGCCGGCGACCCACACGCCCTCGACGTTGCTGGCGAGGTTGGCGGACACCGCGGGGATGCCGCGCTCGGTGAGCTCGACGCCGGCGGACTCGAACAGGCCGCGCTCGACCTTCTCGCCCACGGCCACGATGACGGAGGTGGCGGGAACCTCGACGGTCTCCCCCGTGGGCTCGGGGCGGCGACGTCCGGAGGCGTCGGGCGCGCCGAGGGCCATGACGTCGCAGGAGAGCACGCCGTCGCGCAGCGCGCCGGGGCTCAGGAGCTCCATGAACTCCACGCCGTCCTCGAGGGCGAAGACCAGCTCCTCCTCGTCGGCGGGCATGTAGCGGCGGTTGCGGCGGTAGACGAGGCGCACGTTCTCGACGCCGGGCACGCGCTTGGCGGCGCGGGCCACGTCCATGGCGGTGTTGCCTCCGCCGATGACCACGACGTCGGTGCCGAGGTCGAGGGTCTCCGGGGACTCCTTGGCCTGCGCCAGGAACTCCAGGGCATCGAGCTCGTCGCCCTCGGCGAGGACCTGGGGCGCGGGGGCCCAGGCGCCGGTGGCCACGACGACGTCGGTGAAGCCCTCGTCCTTGAGCGCCTCGACGGAGTCGACCTCCACGCCGCAGCGGACCTCGGCGCCGTGGGCCAGGCAGAGGTCGATGTCCTTCTGGATGTCCTCGTCGGGGATGCGGAAGCCGGGGATCACGTGGCGCACGACGCCGCCGAGGGACTCGGAGCGCTCGAAGATCGTGGCGGGCACGCCGGCGCGGGTGAGGAAGCTCGCGCAGGCGAGGCCGGCGGGGCCGCCGCCGATGATGGCGACGCGGCGGTCGGAGCGCATCTCGGAGGGCCCGATGGTGGGCGCCACGGCGGCGAACCCGCGCTTCGCGGCCTCGAGCTTGGCCTCGCGGATGAGCACGTGGGCGTCCACGTAGTTGCGCATGCAGGAGTCGGTGCAGTGGTGCGGGCAGAGCGTGCCGGTCATGAAGGGCAGGGCGTTGCGCTCGAGGACGATGCGCAGGGCGTCGGCGTAGCGGCCCTCGTCGACGGCGCGGAGGTAGCCAGGGATGTCCTGGTGGATGGGGCAGTCGTGGCGGCAGGGCGCCGTGAAGCA
>CBCSOI010000284.1:0-2619 GCA_965141595.1 uncultured Atopobiaceae bacterium
ACGCTCGTGCTCTTCTCCATGGCCCTCGAGGCGCCCGCCATGGCCGTCCTCGACACCCCGCCCGTGGCCCCGCCCGAGGCCTGCCGGCCCTTGGGCGCCGCCATGGACGTCCGGGCCTTCACCGAGCTCTGCTCCGCCGCCACGGCCCTGCAGGCGGCCGGCCGGGTCATCTCCCGGCACGACGCCTGGGACGAGCGCAGGCGTACGTACCGGGCCCTGTCGCTACGCCTCACGAGACCCCTGCTCGAGGGGTTCCCCTCCAACGTGGAGCCCCGCTCCCGCGCCGCGGCCTTCGACGCGCTCTGCTCGGCCTTCCCCGTGGCCGAGGCCGTGGACGCCGTGGGGGCCTGGTGCGCCGACTCGCTCGCGGCCGTCCTCGACGCCGTGCAGGGCTCGGCCTCGTTCGTACCGCGACCCGCGGAACCCCTGGAGGCCCTGGCCGTGCTCCTCGGCCCCGGCGACGAGCCCGCCTCCGACGGGCCGGCGATGGAGCTGGCCCTCGCCAACTCTGCCGTGAGGGCGGTCCCCCTGGCCGACCGCGGCCGCGCCGCCGTGGCGCCGACCCTCGAGCTCCCCCGCTGGCAGCCCGGCGAGTCGTACCTCGCGCGCGCCCGCCGGCTCCTCGCCGCCCTCTCCGAGCACGGCGCCGACGCCGTGGCATGCACGCTCTGCTGCGAGCCGGCGCTGCCCCTCGACCTCATGGTCGCACGACTGTCCGGGCGCCCCGTCCTCGTGCGCGTCCCGGCCTCGCTGGCGTGGGCGCTGGGCGAGACGGGCCGCGTGCACGACCTCGTGGCCGTCGCCCAGGCGGCCACGGTGCTCGCGCCCCCGCGGGTCGCCGACGCCCCCTTCTGGCGCGCCGCGACCGCCGGGGTCGTGGCGCCGCGCCTTGGGTCCGAGACCTGCGACTCGTGGCTCGCGCGGCTCCTCGACGCCCTCGAGCAGGGAGCGTCCCGCGACGCCGTGCCGGTGGCAGAGGGGCCGCTGCTGCCGCTCTTCGACCCGCGCCTCAACGACGACTCCTCCATGGGGCCCCGCGCCTCGGACGCCGACGAGGTGGCGCGCCTGCGCGAGCAGGTGAGCATCCTCCAGGCCCGCCTGGCATCCGCCCAGGGAGAGGCCCGCGCGCTCCGCAGGCAGCTCGTGGCCTCCGGCTGCCTGCCCTGGGACCCGTCCTCCGAGGGGTGACCTGCCGGGGCGCCCGGCCGGGGCGCCCCGGGTTTTTGGGTCCCTTAGGCCGCCGAGGGGGCGGCAACCCCTCCCCGCTGGGGTACGATAGGGCCGGCATCCCGCACCCGCACCCCAAACACACCCAGCGAGGAGGCTTCCCATGGAACCCGACGTCTCCGTGGTCATCCGCGCCCACAACGCCGAGCGCACGCTCCGCCGGGCCGTCAAGGCGGCCCTCGACCAGGCCCCGTCAACCGTCGAGGTGGTGGTGGTCGACGACGCCTCCACCGACGGCACCGCCCGCGTGGCGGCCGAGGCCTCCATCGAGGACCCATCCGTCCGTGTGGTGAGCCATGCGGACACGCTCGGCCGCCTCGAGTCGTACCGCTCGGGCCAGCGCGCCTCCCGCGGCCGGTGGCTCGTCTTCACCGACGCCGGCGACCGCCTCGAGCCGCGCTCGCTCCCCTCCCTCGTGGAGGCCGCCGAGGAGGCCCAGGCCCAGGTCGTGGTCCCCTCGGTCGAGTACGTCGCCGGCCGGACGCCGGCACCGGTGCCCACCGACGCCCCCACCGTGGCCGACGCCCTCTCCCGCGCCGGGGACACCGGCGACCTCTCCGCCGCCCGCGTGACCCCCGACGACGTCTTCGACGACCGCACCACCGGCTCCGTGGCGCGCGTGGTCTCCCCGCTCATGCAGACCCTCGAGGGCCGCGACGTGGTGGACGCCATGTTCGTGACGCGCCAGGTGCCCGTGCAGATCCGCGGCCGTCTCTTCTCGGCGGAGCTCGTGCGCCGCGCCTTCGCCGAGATCGGCATCGGCACCGTGGCCAGCCGCGACGAGGCCGTGCTGAGCTTCCTCGCGGCCACCCTCTGCCCCCGCCTCACCGTGCGCCCCGACCTCCGGTCGGTCACCATCTGCACCGACGACGGGGGCGGCACGCTCTCGCTCGAGGAGTTCGGCCAGGTGTGTGCCAACCGCGCCACGGCCGAGGTGGTGGTGGAGTACCTCAACCGCACCGAGCGCTGGGAGCGCTACTACGACGACTGGGAGGGCATGGCCCTCATGCTCGCCGGCGAGGCCGTGTCGTGCTTCCCCGACCGCGTCGACGTGGAGGACTGGCCCGCGGCGGCTGACGCCCTCCTCGAGAGCTGGGGTGCGCCCTACGTGTGCGGCGCCGTGGCCGACGGCGACACCGACGTGGCGGCCTACGCCGTGGCGCTGGCGTCGGCCCGGGGGCTCGCCCTCGAGGGGCGCCGCGTGCACCGGCCGGCGTTCCTGCTCCACGCGGGCGACGACGTGGCCCGCGCCAAGCGTGTCATCGACGCCCTGGGCGCCAGACGCTCCTCCCCCACCGTGCTGAGCGACGCCGCCGGGCCGCTGCCCTCGGGCCTCTCGGGCAGCGCGGCGTTGCCGCCCCAGGACCGCGTGCTCGACCGCGCCCGGGCCCT
>CBCSOI010000285.1:0-2617 GCA_965141595.1 uncultured Atopobiaceae bacterium
AACGGCATCGCCTACGCGCTGGACCTCGTGCACTCCCAGAAGACGGGTTTCTTCCTCGATCAGAAGTACAATCGCCGTGCCGTCCGCGACATCGCCCGCGGCCGCCGCGTGCTCGACTGCTTCTCCCATGTGGGGCCGTTCGGCCTCAACGCCGCGGCGGGCGGGGCGGACTTCGTGCGCTGCGTGGACATCTCGGGCACGGCCTGCGACCTGGCGCAGGCCAACGCCCGCCTGAACGGCCTCGAGGACGTCATGGACTTCACCTGCGCCAACGTCTTCGAGTACCTGGACGCCCTCATCGCCGACAAGCGCCGCCGCACGGAGGAGGGCGGGCCCTTCGACCTTGTCGTGCTCGACCCGCCGGCCTTCACCAAGAGCCGAAGGAACGTCTCGGCCGCGGCCCGCGGCTACCGAGAGATCAACAACCAGGCCCTGCGCCTGCTGCCCCGCGGCGGCTACCTGGCCACGTGCAGCTGCTCGCACTTCATGGACGCCGACCGCCTCAAGGCCGCTGTCGCCCAGGCGGCCCACGACGCCAACGTGCAGCTCCGCCAGGTGGAGGAGCGCCAGCAGGCCCCCGACCACCCCATCGTCTGGGGTATCCCCGAGACCCACTATCTGGACTTCCTGATCTTCCAGGTGGTGTAGGGGGGCTGTCCGCGGCTGCGGCCCCTCCCGCCGGCCCCCGTGGCACCTCCTCCCCGGGCCCTCCTCCCGGGGCCCCTCCTTCCGCCTGAACGCGGTTGAGGGCGACTCTCCGTGGGAAAAACCGCCGGAATTCGCCCTCAACCGTGTTCAGGCGCGCAGGATCCGCCCCTGGTCGCGTTCAGGTGCCGAGAGGGTCGCCCTCAATCGCGTTCAGGTTCGGAGACGGGGGCGGGGGAGGGGCTCCCGACGGCGTCCGGACCGGCGGGCTCGGAGGCGGCGCCGGCGTCGTCGGCGGGGCGGGCCGGCGACCCTGCCGCGCGTCGGGCCGCCTTGGCCGCCTTCCGGCGCGCGCGGAAGAAGTCCCGCAGCATGGCGGCGCACTCCTCCTCCAGCACGCCGCCGCGGACCTCGAACGCGTGGTTGAGGCGCGGGTCCCCGCTAACGTCGTAGAGGGTCCCCACGGCGCCGCCCTTGGGGTCGGGCGCCCCGAAGACGCAGCGGTCCACCCGCGCGTTGACCATGAGGCCGGCGCACATGAGGCAGGGCTCCAGGGTCACGTACACGGTGCAGCCGGTGAGCCGCCAGCGGTCCAGCGCCGCCGCGGCGGCCGTCATGGCCGAGAACTCCGCGTGGGCGCTGGGGTCGCGGTCGGTCTCGCGGCGGTTGTGTGCCGCCGCCACGACCTCGCCGTCGCACACCACGACGGCGCCGATGGGCACCTCGCCCTCCTCGGCGGCCTTCGCCGCCTCGGCCAACGCAAGCATCATGTATTTCTCGTCTTGGGTGCGATCTGCGGAAACGTCCACAGGCGACCTTTCGGTTTGAATCTTGGGGATATGCGGTAGGATAACAGGACCCGGGGAGATGGCAGAGCGGTCGAATGCAGCGGTCTTGAAAACCGCCGGGCGCGCAAACGTCCCGGGGGTTCGAATCCCCCTCTCCCCGCCAGGTAAGAGTTCCGTCGGGCCGAGAGCGCGGGCCCGGAAGCGCCGAGCGGGCGGGAGGGGTTCGAACCCGCGAGGGCCGCACCGCCCCTTGTGGGCGGTGCGGGGCCGAGGGCGGGAGCCCGAGGCCGCCGCGGACCCGCCGGGAGGCGGGGACGTGGAATCCCCCTCTCCCCGCCAGGTACGAGTTCCGTCGGGCCGGGTCCTGGCCTGTCGTCACCCTCCGGAAGGAGCAACCATGGTCGCCCTCATCGTCATCCTCGTCATCGTGGTCGTGCTGGCGGTCGCCGGCATCTCCATCTACAACGGCATCGTCCAGAAGCGCAACCGCGTGGACAACGCCTGGCAGAACATCGACGCCAACCTGCAGCGCCGCAACGACCTCATCCCCAACCTCGTCGAGACCGTCAAGGGCTATGCCAAGCACGAGAGCGGCACCTTCGAGGCCGTGACCGAGGCCCGCGCCGCCGTTGCCGCCGCGCCCGACCCGCAGGCCGCCATGGAGGCGAGCGACATGCTCACCGGCGCCCTGCGCCAGCTCTTCGCCGTGGCCGAGGGCTACCCCGACCTCAAGGCGTCGGCCAACTTCATCAACCTCCAGCAGCAGCTCGACGAGACCGAGAACCGCATCGTCTACGCGCGCCAGTCCTACAACGACTGCGTCTACATCTACAACACGGCCATCCAGACCTTCCCCGGCAACCTTGTGGCGGGCATCGGCAACTTCACGGCCAAGGACGGCTTCAACGTCACGGACAGCTCCGTGCGCGACGCCCCCGAGGTCAGGTTCTAGGATCGCCCCCACGTCCCGTCACGACGAAGGGCCCCTCCGTGGAGGGGCCCTTTTCTCTCGGTTTTTTACGGTGGCGGAGGTCGGCACGGGCGGTCGGCTCTTCAGTGAGCGACGCTGGTCCCTTCTGTAAGCAGATTGGCTGCTCACAGAGCTTCTGTGTGTGGAAAAGCGCTCACCGAGCGGTCCGTGCCCGCTCACCGTACGGCGAGGCCGCTCGGTGAAGGCCGTCTCC
>CBCSOI010000286.1:0-2603 GCA_965141595.1 uncultured Atopobiaceae bacterium
GGCGAGCTCCTCGGCCGTGGCGCGCCAGGGCCGGCCGCCCACCTCCACGGGCTCCGGGTCCCAGCCGGCGACGGAGGCGACGCGGGGGGCGAGGTCCTCGAGCACGATGTAGGCACGGCCGTCGTGGGCCAGGGCCACGTAGGTGGCCTCGGGCTTCATGGCGACGGCGGCGTTGGCGGGCAGCGTCCACGGGGTGGTGGTCCAGATCATGACCGAGACGGGCATGCCCGCGTCGGCCAGGCCCTCGGGGACGTCCTCCATGGCGTAGCCGACGTAGATGGACGGGCCGGTGACGTCGGCGTACTCGATCTCGGCCTCGGCGAGCGCCGTGTGGCAGTGGGTGCACCAGTGAACGGGCTTGCGGCCGCGGTAGATGGCGCCGGTGTCCCAGATGCGCTTGAAGACCTCGATGTCGGCGGCGTCGTGCTCGTTGGAGAGGGTGAGGTAGGGATGCTCCCAGTCGCCCAGGACGCCCAGGCGGCGGAAGCCCTGGCGCTGGAGGTCGATGTTCTCCACCGCGAACCGGCGGCAGAGGGCGCGGATCTCGGACGGGTCGGTGGCATTGAAGCGCTCGGTGCCCAGGTGCTCCTCGACCTTGTGCTCGATGGGCTGGCCGTGGCAGTCCCAGCCGGGGACGTAGGAGACCTCGCGGCCGCGCATGATCTGGTAGCGGTTGATGAAGTCCTTCACCGTCTTGTTGAGGGCGTGGCCCAGGTGGATGGGACCGTTGGCGTAGGGCGGGCCGTCGTGGAGGACGAAGGGCTCGTTGCCGCGGTTCTGCTCGCACGCGAGGCCGTAGACGTCGGCCTCCTCCCACGCGGCGAGTCGCCTGGGCTCGGACGAAGCGAGTCCGGCGCGCATGGGGAAGTCTGTCTTGGGAAGGTTGGTGGTCTTCTTGTAGCTGTTGGCCATGGGCCATCTCCAGACGTGGGGACGTGTGTGCACATGTGCAAGAGATAGTACCACTGCGCAGGTTGGGTGGACCCCCAGCGGCCGTGCGCGGCGGCGTGCTACGGTTGACCGCGACACGCCGGTCATCTTGAAGGAGGGCCATGGAACCCGTCGGCACCGAGGGGCGCTTCCTCGAGCTCCTGAGCGAGCAGTTCCCCACGCGTCAGTCGGTCTTCACCGAGATCATCAACCTCGAGGCCATCCTCGGCCTCCCCCGCGGCACCGAGCACTTCATGAGCGACGTGCACGGGGAGTACGAGGCGTTCGAGCACATCCTCAACAACTGCTCGGGCGTCATCCGAGAGCGAGTGCGCGCCGAGTTCGGCGACGAGCTCTCCCAGGCCGAGCAGGACGACCTCTGCACCCTGATCTACTACCCCGAGGAGAAGCTCGCCAAGACCGAGGCGGACCTCGGCGGCATCGACCTCGCCTGGTGGCGCGTCCACCTTCTGCGGCTCCTCCGGGTGGCCAAGCACTTCGCCTCGGCCTACACGCAGTCCAAGGTCCGCAAGTCCATGCCGGTGTCCTACGCCTACATCATCGACGAGCTCCTCCGCGACCAGGCCGGGCAGTCGGAGGACCGCTCCCGCTACCACGAGCGCATCGTGGACACCATCGTCGACACCGGGAGCGGGCCGGACTTCGTGGAGTCGCTCGCCGCCCTCATCAAGCGCCTGGCGGTCGACCGCCTCCACATCGTGGGCGACCTCTTCGACCGCGGGCCCCACGCCGACCGCATCTGCGACCGCCTCCTCGAGATGCCCTCCACCGACGTCCCGTGGGGCAACCACGACATCGTGTGGATGGGCGCCGCCGCGGGGTCGCTGGCATGCCAGGCGGCCGTGGTGCGCAACAACCTCCGCTACGGGGCCCTCTCCATCCTCGAGAGCTCCTACGGCGTCTCCATGCGCGAGCTCGCCCTGTTCGCGGAGCGCACCTACCGCGACGGCGACGTGCTCTCCCCCATCGACAAGGCCATCTCGGTCATCCTCTTCAAGCTCGAGGGGCAGCTCATCCGCCGGAACCCCGACTTCGCCATGGACGGGAGGCTCCTTCTGCCCCTCGTGGACGTCGAGGGGGACTGCGTGCACCTGCCCGACGGCGACGCGCCGCTCGTCACCGTGGACTTCCCCACGCTCGACCCGGCGGACCCGCTCGCCCTCACCGACGGCGAGCGTGAGGTGGTGGATGCCATGGCCGAGGCCTTCGCGGACTCCGAGCGCCTGCGCCGCCACGTGGCGTTCCTCTACGAGCGCGGCAGCCTCTACCGTATCTCCAACGACAACCTGCTCTTCCACGCCTGCGTCCCCATGACGGAGGGCGACGGGCTGTTCCGCACCGTAGAGCTCCGCGGGCGGCGCCTGGCCGGGCGCGACCTGTTCGACTGGCTCGACCGCGAGGCGCGCCAGGCCTGGATGGAGCCCGACCAGGAGAACCTCGACCTCATGTACTACCTCTGGTGCGGCCCCGCGTCGCCGCTCTCCGGCAGGGTCATGAAGACGTTCGAGCGCACCTTCGTGGCCGACAGATCCACCTGGGCGGAGCCCCGCGACCCCTACTGGGAGCTCACGGACTCGCCCTCGGTGTGCAAGCAGGTGCTCCGGGAGTTCGGCGTGAGCCCCGAGCACGGGCACATCGTCAACGGTCACACG
>CBCSOI010000287.1:0-2590 GCA_965141595.1 uncultured Atopobiaceae bacterium
GCCCGCGTGCCCGGCGCCGTGGTGCTCTACGAGTCTCCCCACCGTGTGGCCGCCACCCTCGCGGCCGTGGCCGAGGCCATGCCGGAGCGCCGCGTCGCCCTGGTCCGCGAGCTCACCAAGCTCCACGAGGAGTGCCAGCGCGGGACGGCCGCCGAGCTCGCCGCCGCCGTCGCCGAGGCTGAGGCCCAGGGCCGCCCCGTGCGCGGCGAGTGCGTGGTCGTCGTCGAGTCCCCCGGCCCCGGCGGCCCGGCGCCCAAGGCGGAGACGGCCCCCGACCCCCAGGCCCTGGCCGTGGGGCTCCTCGCCCAGGGCATGTCGCCCTCGGCCGCCGCAAAGGAGGTCACGCGACGCTGCGGCCTCGCCCGTTCGGCCGCCTACGACATCGTGGTGTCCCTCAAGGGCTAGGCACGGTGCCCGTCGGTCCCGTCGGGCTACAATGGCCCGTGGAAACAACCTTAGGACCCCACCGAGAACGGACGCGCCCCATGGACACCGTGCAGCCCTCGTACTACATCACCACCCCCATCTACTACGTCAACGCGGCCCCGCACCTGGGGACCTCCTACACCTCGGTGCTGGCCGACGTCCAGGCGCGCCTGCGCCGCGCCACCGGCCACAACGTGATGTTCCTCACGGGCACCGACGAGCACGGCGAGAAGGTCGCCGAGGCCGCCGCCGAGCACGGCATGACCCCGCAGGAGTGGTGCGACTCCCTCGTGCCCGCCTTCAAGGAGCTCCTCCAGCTGCTCGACGTCACCAACGACGACTTCATCCGCACCACCGAGCCCCGCCACACCGCGGCCGTCCAGCGCCTCATGTCGGTCATCAAGGACAACGGCTACATCTACAAGGGCTCCTACGACGGCTGGTACTGCGTGCCCGAGGAGACCTACTTCACCGACACCCAGGTCCGCCACGCCGACGAGGAGCGCGGGACCGAGGGCGAGCACCTCTGCCCCGACTGCGGCAGACCCCTCCAGCGCGTGCAGGAGGAGAGCTGGTTCTTCAAGCTCAGTGCCTTCCAGGACCGCCTGCTCGAGCTCTACCGCGACAACCCCCACTTCGTGGAGCCCGAGATCCGCCGCAACGAGGTCGTGAGCTTCGTGGAGGGCGGCCTCAAGGACCTCTCCATCAGCCGCACGAGCTTCGACTGGGGCATCGAGCTGCCCTTCGACGACGGCCACGTCACCTACGTGTGGTTCGATGCCCTCATCAACTACCTCACCGCCGTGGGCTACGGCTCCGACGAGGCGGAGTTCGCCTACCGCTGGCCCGCCCAGGCGCACCTCGTGGGCAAGGACATCATCCGCTTCCACTGCGTGATCTGGCCCGCCATGCTCATGGCCGCGGGTCTCCCGGTGCCCGAGGAGGTCTTCGCCCACGGGTTCCTCACCGTCAAGAACGAGGAGACCGGCGCCACCGAGAAGATGTCCAAGAGCCGCGGCAACGTCGTCTCGCCCGCCACCGTGGTGGACCTGCTCGGCGTGGACGGCTACCGCTACTACTTCATGACCGACGTCAAGCCCGGCACCGACGGCGGCATCTCCTGGGGCCGCATGGAGCAGGTCTACAACACCGACCTCGCAAACTCCTGGGGCAACCTCGTGAGCCGCACGCTCAACATGAGCGCCAAGTACTTCGACGGGAGGACGCCCGTCATGCCCGAGGGCTGGGACACCGTCGAGAGCCCGCTCTCCCAGGTGGCGGACGGCCTCGTGGACCGCTACCTCGAGGCCATGTACCGCTTCGCCTACGACGAGGGCGCCGCGGCCGTCATGGAGCTCGTGCACGCGGCCAACCACTACATCGAGGACATGGAGCCCTGGGGCCTGGCCAAGGACCCGGCGCGCGCCGACGAGCTCGCCTTCGTCATCGGTTCGCTCGTGGAGGCCATCCGCGTCTCGGCCCACCTGCTCGCCCCGCTCATGCCCTCCACCTCCGCCGAGGTGCTGCGCCGCCTGTCCGCCGAGGGCGAGGTGGGCACCCGCGACCTCAAGGCCGCCTGCGCCTGGGGCGGCTTCGCCCAGGGTGCCCCGGTGACCAAGGGCGACGCGCTGTTCCCGCGCCTCGTGGCCGAGGGTGCCGCCCAGAAGGGCGACAAGGCCAAGGCCGCCAAGGGGGGCAAGTGAGCCTCTCGCCCCTGGCCAGCCCCGGCGCCACCCGCGCGGTGCTCGAGGCCCACGGCCTGGCCACCAAGCACCGGCTGGGCCAGAACTTCCTGGTGAACGACCACGTCATCGGCAAGATCCTCGACCTCGCCGAGCCCACGCCCGACGACCTGGTCTTCGAGGTGGGCCCGGGCATCGGCACGCTCACCTGCGCGCTGCTGCCCCGGGCCGGGGCCGTGGTGGCCGTGGAGGCCGACCGCTCCCTCGCCCCGGTGCTCAGGGCCACGTGCGCCGCCTGGCGCGACAGCTTCGCCCTCGTGCTCGGGGACGCCCTCAAGGTGGGCGCCGACGACCTGCGCCGCGCCGCCGCCTCGCTCGGCCTCGCCGGTGTGCCGACGGACCCCACCATGCTCGTGGCCAACCTGCCCTACCAGGTGGCGGCCACGGTGATCCTGGACACCCTGCAGCAGGTGCCCTCCGTG
>CBCSOI010000288.1:0-2584 GCA_965141595.1 uncultured Atopobiaceae bacterium
AAGACGTCGCCGTAGGTCATGGGCGTCCCGTCGGGCAGGTAACTCCACACGAGGTCGTACACGGAGTCGACGCCCTGGGCGTACATGGCGATGCGCTCGAGGCCGTAGGTGATCTCCACCGGCACCGGGTCGCACTCGATGCCGCCCACCTGCTGGAAGTAGGTGAACTGCGTTACCTCCATACCGTTGAGCCACACCTCCCAGCCGAGGCCCCAGGCGCCCAGCGTGGGGCTCTCCCAGTCGTCCTCGACGAAGCGCACGTCGTGCTTGGCCGGGTCGAGGCCGATGGCCTCGAGGCTACCGAGGTAGAGCTCCTGCGCGTTGGCGGGGCTGGGTTTGATGAGCACCTGGAACTGGTAGTAGTGCTGCATGCGGTTGGGGTTCTCGCCGTAGCGGCCGTCGGCGGGACGCCGGCAGGGCTGCGGGTAGCAGCAGGCCCAGGGGGCGGGGCCGAGGGAGCGGAGCAGCGTCGCCGTGTGGAAGGTGCCGGCCCCGACCTCGGAGTCGTAGGGCTGCATCACGGTGCAGCCGCAGCCGGCCCAATAGTGCTCCAGGGCCAGGATCATGGCCTGGAACGTCAGTGCGTCCTTGTGCATAGGCTTCGTTCCCCTCGGGTGCGTGCGGTCATAGCGGCTTCCAATACTAGCCCTTCGGGGACCGCCGGTGAGGGGGAGTCGCCTAGCCCAGCAGCGCCACGTCGTTGAGGGGCCAGAAGATGAACCAGGCCTTGGAGGTCACCGAGTCGCGGCGGATGGGCCCGAAATAGCGCGAGTCGAGGGAGTTGGTGCGGTTGTCGCCCATGACCCAGTACTCGTCCTCGCCCAGGGTGACCGGGTAGGTGACGTCCCCGTCAAGGAAGGCGGCGTGGCGCCCCACGATGGGCTCGGTGGGCTTCCCCTCCGTGTAGGGCTCGTCGAGCCGCTCGCCGTCGACGTAGACGGCGCCGTCCCGGATGTCGACGGTCTGGCCGGGGGTGGCTATGACGCGCTTGATGAGCGTCGTGGAGGGCTGCTCGGGGTCGTGGAAGGTGACGACGTCGCCGGCGGCAGGGCCGGAGCCGAGGTAGCTGACCTTCTCCCCCAGCACGCGGTCGCCCACCTGGATGGTGTCGACCATGGACTCCGTGGGGATCTCGAAGGGCTCGGCGACGTAGGCCCGGACGAAGACGGCCACGGCCACGGCCACGGCGACCACGGCCACCCACTCGACGACGTCCCGGAGGCGGGACGGGGCCTTTCTCTCAGTGGAACCGGCACCTGCCATGGGGGCCTCCTCGACCTCGAATCGTTCCATCGACTTTACCCGGACAGGAGCCCCGACTCCACGAGGAAGGCGCGCTCCTCGTCGGTGATGGGTGCGGTCGCGAGGAGGTCGGGGCGCCGGCGGGCCGTGCGCACGAGGGCGTCGCGCCTGCGCCAGGCGTCCACCCGGGCGTGGTCGCCCGAGAGGAGCACGTCCGGCACGTCCATGCCCTCGAACGAGGCGGGCCGGGTGTACTGGGCGTATTCGAGGAGACCGTCCGAGAACGACTCCTCCTGGGCCGAGCGCTCGTCGCCGAGGGCGCCGGGGAGCAGCCTCACCACGGCGTCGGTGACTGCCATGCAGGCGAGCTCCCCTCCCGTGAGCACGTAGTCGCCCAGGGACAGCACGTCGTCTGCCAGGGTGTAGCAGCGCTCGTCCATGCCCTCGTAGCGGCCGCAGACGAAGAGCAGCCGCTCCTCGCCCGCGAGCTCGCGGGCCACGTCCTCGGTGAATGTGCGGCCGGCGGGCGAGAAGAACACGGTGCGGGGCGCGGGCCCCTCCGCCGCGAGCTCGCGGACGCACTCGAAGACGGGGGCGGGCTTCATAAGCATGCCGGGGCCGCCTCCGAAGGGCGCGTCGTCCACGGTGCGGTGGCGGTCGTGGGTCCAACGGCGCAGGTCGTGGGCCCTGAACTCGAAGACACCGGCCCGCTGGGCACGGCCAAGGATCGAGGCGTCCATGTAGGGGCCGAACACCTCGGGGACCACCGAGACGGCGTCCACGATCATCGCCGCCTCCCCTCCCCTTCCCCGGGCACGATGCCGCGGGGAAGCTCCATGACCACGCGGTCGGGCGAGACCGAGACGATGAAGCCGTCCACCACGGGGACGAGGAGCTCGCCGTAGGGGCCGTCGACCTCCCAGACGTCGTTCGCAGGGCCCCGCATGACCGCCGAGACGGTCCCGAGGGGGCCGCGGGCGACGTCCTCGACACCGATGCCCACAAGTGCGGCTGGGTCATGGACAAGGAGGTCGTCCGGGAGGTCGGCCTCGTCCACGAGCAGGTAGCGGCCGCAGAGCTCCTCGGAGGCACCGAGCGAGTCGACACCCGCGAGGCGCACGGCCTGGCCGGACCCCCCGTCGCGCACCGACTCGACCTCCGTGGCGCGGACGCCTCGCAGGGTGGGAGGCACGACATGGACCGTGAGGCCGGGCCTCAGAAGAAAGGGAAGACCGTCCACGGGTGCGCAGACGATCTCCCCTTTGGCCCCGCGCGCCTTGGCGACGGAGCAGACGATACGATACCGGGACGCCATGGACCTAGCCCAGCACCTCGACGTCCA
>CBCSOI010000289.1:0-2574 GCA_965141595.1 uncultured Atopobiaceae bacterium
GTGCTGCTCGAGACGTCGATCTTGTAGCCCGAGAGGCTCTTGAGCCCCAGGGCACCGGCCGTCTGGGTCTCCACGCGCGTGCTCTTGAGCAGCGTGGAGACGTCGTTGGTGAGCTGCTGGGAGGCGGTGAGGTCGCTGTTGAGGCTGTTGGAGTTGCCGTCGCCGGTCTTGGCGAGCACGTACATGGAGGTGGTGGCCGTGTAGGTGTTGGGCAGGAAGCCGTAGCTCACCACCGCGCACACGAGGGCGCACAGCACCGGCAGCGCTATGACCAGCCTCAGGTGCTTCTTGAGCAGTGCGAACAGTTCCAGGAGGGTCATGGGCCCCTCGTCCTTTCGTTGGGTGAGACATGCAGTGCGTGAATGTATCTAACCATTCACGCTCGTGGCAATGATAGCACCCCACCCCCATGCCGTTTTTGAGAGATGGCGGCATAGGTGATATAAACCCGGCAGGACCGGGTATCCTCGTTCCTCTCATTTCATACAGGCTGTTTACCTGCTAATTTATGCGGTTGAACACCTGAGGACGATCAACTTGGAGTCTTGATTGTTCCGTGACGGGGCCCATGGGGCCCCGGCGTCTCCCACGCCGGGACCTGTGCCGCAGAATTACCCTCTGTTTTAGAGAGTAGTTTTGTGGGAATTTTTCTTATCGTTTAAGGGTAGTTTTTGGACCTTGGTTGGGGCTGCTTGGTTGTCACCGCCTTCAAGGTGTCACGTTGGTCAGGCACTTCAGTCATGCCTTCGGCACAACGGAAGAGCCCGACCGACGCAACGCCTCGATGTGACAGCAAAGGTGCCCGACTAAAGTGACGACGGTGCGACACAGAAAAAGGCCCCCGTCACAGGGACGGGGGCCTTGGGATCCGCCGGTCGGGCGGCTATGAGGGGCTCGGGGCTACTTGGCGGCGTCGGCCAGGGCGTCCTTGACCTCCTCGGCGGTCTTGAGCTTCATGACCTTCTCGGCCAGGGCGTCGGCGTCGGCCTTGGTCCACTCGGAGATGGTCTTGCGGGTCTTGAGCACGGAGGGGGCGCTCACGGAGTACTCGCCAAGACCGAAGCTGATGAGCATGGGGATGAGCAGCGGGTCGGCCGCGGCCTCGCCGCACATGCCCACCATGATGCCGGCCTCGTTGCCGCACTCCACGATGCGCTTGATGGAGCGGAGCACCGCGGGGTTGTAGACGCTGTAGAGGTAGGCGATGGCGTCGTTGCCGCGGTCGGCGCACATGGTGTAGCCGATGAGGTCGTTGGTGCCGATGGAGAAGAAGTCGCACTCGGCGGCGAGGTCGTCGGCGATGAGGGAGGCCGCAGGGGTCTCGATCATGGTGCCGACCTCGATCTCGGGGTTGTACTTCACGCCCTCGGCGTCGAGCTCCTTCTTGCACTCCTCCACGAGCTCCTTGACGGCGCGGATCTCCTCGAGGCAGGTCACCAGCGGCACCATGATCTTGATGTCACCGAAGGCGCTGGCGCGCAGAAGGGCGCGGAGCTGCACCTTGTACTGCTCGGGGTTGGCCAGGCAGTAGCGGACGGCACGGTACCCCATGAAGGGGTTCTCCTCCTTCTTGAGGTCCAGGTACGGGATCTCCTTGTCGCCGCCCACGTCGAGGGTGCGGATGATGACCGGCTGGTCCTTCATCTTCAGGGCCACCTTCTGGTAGGCCTTGAACTGGTCCTCCTCGCTGGGGAGCTCCTTGGCGTCCATGAACAGGAACTCGGAGCGGAACAGGCCCACGCCCTCGGCGTCGTGCTCGATGGCTCCGGTGGCGTCGTCGGGGTTGCCGATGTTGGCCACGAGCAGCACGCGGTCGCCGTCGGCGGTCTCGGTGGGCTTGCCGCGGTAGGCGTTGAGGGCGGCCTTGGCCTCGGCGGCCTTGGCGGCCTCGGCGCGGAAGCCCTCGAGGGCCTCCTCGTCAGGGTTCACGTAGACCTCGCCGCGGGTGCCGTCCACGACCACGGTGTCACCGTTGCGGCAGATGGTGCAGGCGTTGGGCACGGAGAGGACCGCGGGGATCTCGAGCGCGCGGGCGATGATGGCGGAGTGGGAGGTGCGGCCGCCGGTCTCGGTGACGATGCCGGCCACGTTCTCCTTGTCGATGTCGGCCGTCATGGACGGGGTGAGGTCGTGCACGACCACGATGGAGCCGGCGGGCAGCACGGAGAGGTCCACGACCTCCTTGCCCAGCAGGTTGGCCAGAAGGCCCACGCGGATGTCCTGCACGTCGGCGGCGCGCTCGCGCATCATGGGGTCGTCCATGCCGGCGAACATGCCGTAGAACATGTCGCAGACCTCGTCCACGGCCTGCTCGGCGCTCATGCCGGTGTTGATGCGGTTGTTGATCTCGTCGATCATGAACGGGTCGCGGGCCATGTTGATGTGGCCGATCATGATCTGCGACTCCTCCTCGCCCACGGTGACGGCCATGCGGTCGGCCTGGGCCTGGGTGCGGTCGCAGAAGGCGTCGAGGGCCTTGTTGTAGCGGTCGCGCTCGGACGCGGGGTCGTTGTGGGCCGTGGGGGTGTAGCTGAGGTCGGGCTCGACGGCCACCTGGGCTTGGCCGATACCGAT